>JAUHXB010000203.1 GCA_030427215.1 Alphaproteobacteria bacterium
AAAAACTCACGCACAGATGCCTGTAATGGTTTTGAATTGATCAAATCATGAGGCATATATGTGTCGACCTCAACAGATGACATACGCTCGCGAATTGGACGTTCCATACGGGATAGACCTATACGGATTTGATTCTCCATCAATTCACCAACGGACCGCACACGACGGTTACCAAGGTTATCAATGTCATCAACATCACCGCGACCATCTTTCAGATCAACAAGATATTTCATTATCGCCAAGATGTCTTTTTTGGACAAAATGCGGAAATCATCAGGCGCATCCAAATCAAGACGCATATTCATTTTCACACGTCCAACCGCGGACAAATCATAACGCTCCGCATCAAAGAAAAGTGAATTAAATAGGTTTTCAGCAGATTCAACGGTGGGCGGTTCACCCGGACGAAGCACACGATAGATATCGATCAACGCCTCTTCACGTGTTGACGTTTTATCCGCAATCAATGTATTCCGAAGGTGAGCAGACGTATTAATATGATCAATCGCCAACATCGGAATTTCTTTTGTTCCGCGCTCCTCCATATTTGTCAACATATCCGCATCAATTTCGGCACCGGCCTCGGCAATCACTTCCCCTGTTTTTTCATCAAACAGGTCAACCGCCAAATACCCACCAAGAATTTGCTCTTCGGACACAAGAATATCTTTCAACCCTGCCTCTTCCAATTTTTTGATCTTACGCGGTGTCATTTTCTCACCCGCATCCGCAACAGCCTTACCCGTTTTCGCATCAATCAAATCATCGGTTAATTTCGTTCCACGGTAACGCGCGCCATCAAATGGGGCTTTCCACCCTTTTTTATCTTTTACAAAAACAGATGTCTCATAAAATGTCGCCAAAATCTCTTCATTCGACATACCCTGAACCATCAATGGGTTCACATCCGTACCTTTTTCTTTGGCTTCAGCTTTCGCCGCTTCTGTTTCCGCAGAATCAAGCGCACGCATAAATGTTGTCGCCGGCAATTTACGACGACGGTCAATACGGCAATTCAAGATGTCTTTTGCATCATATTCAAAATCCAACCATGACCCACGATAAGGAATAACACGCGCAGAGAATAAATATTTACCAGATGCATGAGATTTACCACCATCGTGATCAAAGAACACACCAGGCGACCTGTGCATTTGAGATACAATCACACGTTCCGTCCCATTTACAATAAATGTCCCGCGCTTGGTCATCATTGGCATGTCAACCATGTAGACATCTTGTTCCTTGATATCACGGATTGATTTCATGCCCGTGTCTTCATCAATATCGAATACTGATAGACGCATCGTCACGCGCAATGGCGCCGAATACGTCATATCACGTTGGATACATTCTTCTTCATCATACTTAGGCTCTTCAAATTCATAAGACACATAATCCAAAACGGCCTTACCCGCAAAATCATTGACAGGGAATGATGATTTAAATACGGCCTCTAACCCCGCCAATTCACCATGCAAGAATTCAGCGTAGGAATCCGTTTGCACGTCAATCAGGTTTGGCATTTCGATCACTTCACGGATTTTACCGAATGATCGGCGGACTTTTTTCCGTCCAGTGAAGGATTGAATATCGACTTCATTATAAAATTTTTGGGATTCAGATTTTTTTGCGGCTTTTGCACTCATAATAAATTGTCCTCGGCTTGTATATCCGTTGTTATTTTAAAGCGATCATTCAAACACCAAAAACCGCGGAGAATAAGGCTGCTCTTGCCTTTCCGCGTTCATTTTATCGGCTTTTGTCTATTGTATTACGATCAATTTTTATCTCAGAGCTCACGTGTAATGTGCCTTTTAGCCTTTATGAGCCATGATTGCAAGTGTTTTTTGTTGATTTTTCTATAATGTAAATCTTAATTATTTTACAATTAGAATTCTTTATTGACGTATTATTTATTATTGTTTATATAAACAAATAGTAGGGAGTAAAAAAATGAGAATACTAGTTATAGACAAAGATGAAACACGAGCCGACTACTTAAGGCAACAAGAAATAAATGTTGAAACAACTGATGATATAGCTGAAGCATTCAGCTTAATGAAGAATAACGATTATGATCTTGTTATAACCGAAAATAATGTTGACCTTGATGGGCTTGACCTAATTGCAAAAACTAGAAGGGCCAGTATAGAAACCCCAATGATGGTTTTAACAGAGTCTGAAAAAAATTTAAAAGACATGGCCACCGCTTTCGGGCATGGAGCGGATGATTTTCAGGCAAAATCAATTGATAATAAAGAATTGTTATGCCGTGTTAACGCACTTATTCGAAGAGCAAATTGGCAGACATCTAAGACATGCACAATCGGTGGCTTTATTATTAATTTTGATCAAAAAACATTTAAATTAGGTCAAAGAGATGTTCCATTGACTGATAAAGAATATCAAGTAGCAGAGCTTTTATTTCTCAGAAATGGTACAATCGTTACAAGAGAAATGTTTTTGGACCATGTTTATGGTGGTATAAATGTACCAGAACGAAGAGTTATAGATTTATTTTTGTGCCAACTTAGAAAGAAAATGAAAGATGCTCAAAAAAATACTGAATATGAAGGTAATGCACCAATCGTAGAAACCGTGTGGAGAAGGGGATACGTTGCAAGAGAACCTATTGGAAACGAGGCAAAAGTCGCATTTGGTAGCTCTACTACAGTCATTAGACAAGCTAATCACGCAGTGAGAACATCCACTCCCCGCTCCCAAAGACGGAGGTTATACCCAATATCCTAATTTAAAAAACGCCCGTGAATTCAATCACAGGCGTTTTTGTTTTTTTGTCATCCCAGCGGAGGCTGAGATCTCATTATATAATTGAAGAGATTCCTGCTTTCGCAGGAATGACAATAAGTAGATTACTTCAACTCAACTGTTGCGCCAGCGGCTTCAAGCTTAGTTTT
>JAUHXB010000204.1 GCA_030427215.1 Alphaproteobacteria bacterium
TGGTGGCCTCGTCTAAAATGAGAATTGGTGCATTTTTGAGAATCGCCCGCGCAATGGCAATGCGTTGGCGTTGCCCGCCTGACAATTTGACACTGCGTTCCCCAACCATCGTGTTATATCCATCAGGCAGATCAGATATGAATGCATGGGCATGCGCACGCTTTGCCGCGTCAATCACTTCGTCGTCCGTGGCCTCCAACCGACCATATCGGATGTTGTCCATTAAAGATCGGTGAAACATGTCCGTATGTTGCGGAATAATCGCAATTTGATCACGCAATGATGCGCGTGTGTGATCATAGATATTTTGACCATCGATATTTATTTTCCCGTCCTGAGCATCAAACAACCGAAACATTAATTGAGATAATGTTGTTTTTCCCGCGCCGCTACGCCCCACAAGACCGACCTTTTGCCCTGAAGGAATTTCCAAATTTAAATTTTGAAAGACAGATGTTGAGTCATAATGGAAATCAATATCCTTAAATTCAATATGTCCGCTTGTGATTTTAAGAGGCGGTTTATCCTCATCATTTTTTTGAATTTTGACCTTTGTGATGGCCTCCATCCCCTCTTGAACCTGCCCAAAATTTTCGAACAGATCAATTAGCATTTCCGATACCCACCAAGACATTTGCATTAATCGCAACATTAATGGCAAAACCATTGCGACTTCTCCTAAAGTTAAATCTCCTGCTTGCCACATCACAACGCACAAATAAAAAACTATCGCGATAAAACCAACGGATAAAACCTCTAACCAAATATACATCCGATTCATTAAATGCCAAATTTTAACACCAGAATCCGATGACACCTGAAGGGCATCTTTCAGCAGTTTATCTTCGTGTCTTTGTCTTCCAAATAACAAAACACCCATAATATTATTGAGGCTATCCACATATCGCCCTCTAACGACTGATAAATCATCATACATATTTGCCGATGACTGAACGATTTTAGGAATATAAAGCCGACATAAAATGATTAAACATCCAACCCAAACAAGCGTTGCAAAAGCAAAAATAGAATCCACGTAGGCGAATAATGATAACGATACTAGGAATGTAAAAAACACAAATCCAAAACTCATAATTGTATTAAATATAATCAAAACAACTGCGTATGGTGTTTCTAAAACTTTACTGGATAATCGCCCTGCAAATTCATTTTGAAAATATTCATAGTCATGTTTGTACATATACAGCGATAATTGGCGACGTATCATACTCATCATTGGCATTCGCGTTTCCGCCATATACGCCGTTGCAATACGCGCTAACACTGGTTGTAAAATCAAATGCAGAATAATAAAAGCAGGCAATGCCCATCCAAACGCAGACCATATATCCGCAGGGTCATCAACCGTTTGAAAACCGTCAACGATTACCTTTATAAAATAAGGGCCTATGGCTTCGAATATACTTGAAAACCCTTGAATGATAACTAAGACAGTTAAAGGCCACTTCGCCTGCCCCACAAAAAACCAGATAAACGCCCACATATTACCCGATGGCAAATCAGACAAATCGCGGTCTTTTGGCAATTGATCAACGGTGATTAGGTTTTTGAAAGGGTTGTACATCACCATTACTTAACAAAAACAACGACGCATGTCACTCACGAATAGTTTTCAACCTTTAAGCCCTTCGTGTTTTAGTGACTTCGTGGTTCATTAATTTTCCCAGCAAGGCGCGAAGTTTTATTATTTCGTCATTGCCAGGGAATGCAATGACCGCGGCAATCCAAGGGCCATTAAACTCTTTTCATCTTGGATTGCTTTACTGGCCTTCACCAGCACAGGCTTACTATCGTTCCTCGCAAAGACGGGGTTTGGAATAACCCTTCTGCGTCATGCCTGCGATCTCTCACATGAACGATCAATCATTGACAAAATAGGTATTTTATCCTATAATAATACCTATAAAACGCCATAAAACCGATTTTGAAAAATACTCTCAAAAATCTTAGTCTATTAAGTCAAGATGAATAAAATCAACATCTTAGATAGGTCAATTTAAACCAAATAGACTTAATTTTTAGATCACTCACTGAAAAAATCAACTTGCCATTGCATATCATTTTTGGGCAAAGGATATTCATCGCCGTTTTTGGGATAAATCATTTCCCGTGGTTGAATTTTTGCGATTGTCTTTTGTACTTCTAATGCTGTACGCATGGTTAAACCCGCCTTCCAGATGATTGACACAACGGCCTTTGCCGATCCTGTTCCAACCATTTTTTGAATAACGGCGGGGGATTGCTTCGACAAATGCGCCAATGCGGCATAGACAAAATCATTCTCACGTAACGCCAAGGCGTCTTTGATGGCATCATCATTCAATTCATTGGCTGCCGCCAATTTTTTCACCTTTTCTATTGGCGTGATGCGTTTTCCCTTTTCATCGACCAAAAAATTAACCCGACGGCCAACGGTATCCATCAAATCATTACGCGTTTCATCATCCATATCGGTGCGTTCAAAAATCAATTTTTGAATCGATGAATCAACAAACATAATAATTTGTTTAATCACCCGCGATGGCAAGTGCGTTTGAAGAGCCAGCGGTTTATGCCATTCTGGTTTTTCAGGCGCAATGCGCAATATTTCATCCACAACGGAATCCTCAATCACGGCCGTTTCATTTTGAATTAATATTTTCCCGGCCTTTGTATTATCCGATCCGATCACGGCACCAGACACATCCGCGGTTAAATTGGCTCGCCCGGCAATGGCCTCAACCACCCACCCTTCAGGGTGTTGTTCCAAAATTTCAATCAAAACATCGTCAGGCACAGCCGAGCATAATTTTAAGATAGGCTCAGAGACTTGTTTTTCCAAATCTCTTGCCAGTTGCGATACAACCTCTGGCGGTGCGTAAAGCTCGTCCTTCAATGCCGTT
>JAUHXB010000205.1 GCA_030427215.1 Alphaproteobacteria bacterium
TTGATGGCGGTCACCTGTTGCAATAAATTGCACCATATGGACATCATTTACCGTGATTAATTCACATTTGCGTATTTTCGCGGGGTCAAATTCATTCATCATGCGAACAAGTGTACCTTGAATTACGGTGTTTGAAAATTATTTAATAGGGAGTGATGAAAAAGAAATCTGATTTACCAACTAAAACGTGTACCACGTGTGGCTTGCCATTCACATGGCGTAAAAAATGGGAAAAGGTTTGGAATGACGTCAAATATTGTTCAGAGCGTTGCAAGCGGTCAAAATAAACCTTAGACCGCACGACCCATTTCCAAGAATTTGTCACGACGATGCTGGACTAGCTCTTCAGGTGATAGCTTAGCTAAGTCTTTTAACCCTTTTTCAATCATGGATGAAACGGATGCAATAACATCATCGTGGTGACGATGCGCTCCGCCAACGGGTTCGCCAATAATATCGTCGATTAGGCCGTTTTTCTTCATGTCTTGAGCGGTTAATTTTAAGGCCTCTGCCGCGTCTTTTGCATACTCTGCGCTGCGCCATAAAATGGACGCGCATCCCTCTGGTGAAATAACGGAATAGATTGAATGTTCTAACATATAAACTTTGTTCCCCGTGGCAATGGCGATTGCGCCACCTGACCCACCTTCACCGATAATGACGGAAATAATGGGAACGCCTACACGCAGGCATGTTTCGATTGATTTTGCGATGGCTTCGGATTGGCCGCGCTCTTCCGCGCCAACACCTGGATAAGCCCCAGCCGTATCAACAAGTGTGATCACAGGTAATTTAAATTGATCCGCCATATGCATCAGGCGTTGAGCCTTGCGGTATCCCTCAGGGCGGGCCATACCAAAATTATGATGAATGCGTGATTCGGTGTCTGTACCTTTTTCTTGGCCCATAACAATAACAGGTTGGCCGTTAAAACGTCCTAAACCACCAACCAAGGCGTGATCTTCGCCAAATTGACGGTCACCAGCCAAAGGTGTGAAATCCGTAATCATTTTTTCTATATAATCTTTAAAATGAGGGCGTTCAGGGTGGCGTGCAACTTGTACCTTTTGCGCGGCAGTTAATTTTGAATAAACTTGTTTTAATAGCTTGTCTGATTTTGAAGATAGGCGCGAAACTTCATCAGAAATATTAAATCCCGCATCCCCAGACATATTTTTCAACTCGGCAATTTTGGCCTCAATTTCCAATGCTTGTTTTTCAAATTCCAATGCCATTTTTAATCCTATAATTTATTTAAGTCTCATAGATATACCGAAAAAGACAAGGCCATGCAAAATAAAAACTCTGTGAATTTTGATGTCCGCGTGATAAATAAAGGAATGACTTGGTTTAAACCCTATACTCTTTCTGATCTTGAAGGCTTTCGTAATGGCAATATGGGCGTGCATGTTGGGATAGAATTCACCGAAGTTGGTGATAATTTTCTTTGTGCAAAAATGCCAGTTGATTATCGCACTGTTCAACCTTTTGGACGATTACATGGCGGTGCATCATGCGTGTTATCAGAAACGTTGGGATCCGTTGCGGCGTGGATGTGTATTGATCCAGATAAACAGGCCGCGGTTGGATTGGAAATTAATGCCAATCACATATCAACGGCGTGGGATGGAAAGGGCGATGTGATTGGCCGGTGCGAGGCATTTCATATCGGGCGATCAACGCATGTCTGGCAAACGGATATCACCCATGCAGAAACAGGAAAACGTGTGTGTATTTCACGCCTGACCGTTGCGATTATCGATAAACCATCATAACGTTCATCCATGGCATTTTTAGTTAAAAAAACATCGAAACCCAAAGTTGAAAAATCACAAAGCCCAATTTTAAAATGGTTAGGCCGTTTTTTTATGGGTGTTGGTATTATGGTGTTTATTTCTGTGGCGATATCAATTATCACATTGTCTTCATTGATGAGAGGAGGGGAGAAGGTTGAACCCCTGCCGAATCAATTTGCATTGGTGTTTAATTTTGAAGGCTCCATTCCTGATTTTGTTGATCGTACATCATTTATCGCGCAATTATTTCCACATAAAACGAGCAGTTTGCATGACTTTCTTGTTGTTTTGGATCAAGCAAAGACAGATGATCGTGTGACAAGTTTTATCGCCAAATTAAATGATGGTGAGTATTCGTTAACTCAAATTGAAACTATCCGCGAAGCTGTTTTGGATTTTCGTGAAAGTGGTAAAAAGGCCTATATTTATGCCGAAACAATAGGTGGGTTATCCAATGGGTTATCGGAATACTGGTTGGCCTCTGCATTTGATGAAATATGGGTACAACCTGTTGGTATGGTTTCGGTTACAGGATTGCGTATTGAACAGCCCTTTATAAAAGATGCACTGGATAAAGTGGGTGTGAATATGCAATTGGAGCAGCGGAAATCTTATAAAACCGCGGCGGAAATGTATACTAGGTCGGATATGTCGGATGAGAATAAAGAATCTTTAACGGCGATGACTGATGTCATCATGAGAAAAATTATGAACGACATTACAGCGGAAAGAGGCTTCCCGCCCCTATACGCAAAAAAGATGATAGATCAATCACCTATGACATTGTCGAACGCTCAAATGAAAGGGATGATCACCAAGGCCGGTTATGCCGATGAATTGGAAGAGGATGTTAAAAAGGGCAAAGATAAATCGTTTAAATTCGTAGGTTTTTCACGATATAAAACGGATGTGGCGAAAATACCATCACGATCTGAGGCTGTGGCGGTCATCCGCATAGATGGCATGATTTTGGATGAAGATGTCTATGCCAAAGGGAACGATTTCTTTGCAATGGGGCTCCCAAGTCAAATCGCTGCGGCGGATGAAATCGCCAAATCAATTATGAATTCTGCCGATGATGAAACTCTCAAGGTCATTA
>JAUHXB010000005.1 GCA_030427215.1 Alphaproteobacteria bacterium
GCAACGGCCAAATCGGCGGCGGGTTCGGTGATACGCAATCCACCCGCGACATTTAGGTATACATCCATACCAGACATCATGACGCCGCATCTGGCTTCCAACACGGCCAATAACATGGATAGGCGGTTTGTATCCCATCCGACAACCGCACGTTTGGGGGTTGAATATGATGTTGGAACGACCAGCGCCTGTATTTCCACCAAGACAGGGCGAGAACCCTCAAGCCCCGCCAATACAGCAGACCCAGGCACATTATCGGAACGGTCGGAAATAAACAGGGCAGACGGGTTTTGAACCTCGATCAAACCCGCGCCTGCCATTTCAAAAACGCCAATTTCGTCCGTTGGACCAAATCGGTTTTTCACGCCGCGTAGGATTCTAAATTGGTGACCGCGATCCCCTTCGAAATACAAAACCGTATCAACCATATGTTCCAAAACACGAGGGCCAGCAATCGCGCCTTCCTTTGTGACATGCCCAACAATTAATAATGTGACGCCCAATCTCTTGGCATTTCGGATTAATTCCTGGGTGGATGTGCGGACTTGGGTCACCGTTCCAGGTGCGCTGTCCACCGTGTCGACATACATGGTTTGGATGGAATCGATCACCATCACGTCATAGGCCTTTTTGCCGTTATCACCCGCCATGGATTTGACGATATCACGCACATTTGTGGCCGACGCCAAATCAACGGGTGCGTCCGCCAATCCCAGTCGTTTTGCCCGCAATCGTACCTGATCAACGGCTTCTTCACCAGAAATATAGGCGCAAGACACATTTTTATTGGCAAGCGTACAGACAAGTTGTAGCAATAATGTCGATTTCCCAATTCCTGGATCACCACCAATTAGTGTGACCGATGCGGGCACAAGCCCACCGCCCGTCACACGATCAAATTCAGATATACCTGAGACTGACCGAGGCAATGTCGGGCTTTCCGATTTCAAATCTTCAAATTGAATGACGTTGCCTGATTTGGACGCCCCCAAACCTTTTGGCACGGATTCAACACGTTCCTCAACGATGCTATTCCATTCACCACAGGATTCGCATTTCCCCTGCCACCTTGGTGCCACCGCGCCACAGGACTGACAGATAAATTGTGCTTTTTGTGCTTTGGCCATGATTTAAAATTCCTTCGAAGGTTACTCTATCGCATATATCAGCGATGATAAATCACCAAAATCAATACGATTGATAAGCGCGTCGCGTAAGAGAGGTTTTCCATGATAGGCGACGCCTAACCCCGCAGATTGTAACATTGGCAAATCATTGGCACCGTCACCAATGGCGATGATTTGGTCGGGTGTGAGGTCCATTGATTTTTGAAGCTCGGCCAATTTTTGAGCCTTAAAATTTTTATCCAAAATCGGGAATTTGACGGTGCCCGTGAATTTATCCTCATTGATAATCAAATCATTACCAAAATGGGCATCAAATCCAAGCTTGCTTGCAACATGGGATGTAAATTGCGTGAATCCACCTGAAATTAAAACACAATATATACCTTTGGATTTAAGATGGATTAGTAGTTTTTCTGCGCCCGCGTTTAATTTTAAATCATTCAATGTGCGGTCAATCAATGATGCAGGCATACCTTCCAACATCTTCACACGTTCGGTTAACGCCTGTTCAAAGTCCAATTCGCCACGCATTGCACGTGCAGTGATATCTGATATTTTATCACCTATCCCTGCCATTTCTGCCATATCGTCCAATGTTTCGCCCATCACAATTGTGGAATCCATATCGGCCAAAAATAATTTATGGTTTGGTTTGTCGGGCGTTTGAAACACATCAATTTTAAATTCCGCACGGATGGAATCAAGCACTGTCTTATCTAAAAACTCTGGGCTAATCCATCGCACCGCATGGCCATCGATGACTGCGCGATCTTCAATTTCAATATCGGGATATGATCTTTTAATCCATAAGTCAAAGTCTTTTTCATGGCGGGGAGTGACAAAGGTCAGAATCGGCATATAATCATCATAGTATAAAAGGAGCGTACAATGACAGTCGAAAAACCAGCTGTAAAGCCAAATAACCCTAATTTTTCATCGGGGCCATGTTCCAAACGTCCTGGGTGGGATGTGAATGTATTGTACGATGCCTTAACGGGGCGATCACACCGATCATCCGAAGGCAAAGCCAAATTAAAGGCCGTTATTGAACACCACCGTGAATTATTGGGTATTCCTGCGGATTATAAAATTGGTATTGTTCCAGCGTCTGACACTGGCGCGGTAGAAATGGCGATGTGGTCGATGTTGGGCGCACGGGGCGTGGACGTGTTTGCATGGGAATCCTTTTCCACCGATTGGCTCAAAGACATTCAGGATCATTTAAAATTACAGGACGTACAGGCGTACACTGCTGATTATGGCGCATTTCCGGATATGTCCCAATATGACGGCAAACGCGATTGTGTGTTTGCGTGGAACGGAACAACATCGGGCGTGAGGGTTCCCAATGGGGCATGGATTCCTGATGATCGCACAGGAATCACGATTTGTGATGCGACATCCGCCGTTTTCGCCTATGATATGCCTTGGGATAAGTTGGATGTTACCACATGGTCTTGGCAAAAGGTTTTAGGTGGTGAAGCCGCGCACGGAATGATTGTACTATCTCCTCGTGCAGTTGAAAGGTTGGAGACATACATCCCTGACCGCCCTTTACCAAAAATATTCCGTATGACGAAAAAAGGCAAATTGAACGATGCGATATTTGAGGGTGCAACAATCAATACACCATCCATGATTGCGGTTGAGGATTGTTTGGATGCCCTCGATTGGGTGAAAAATATCGGTGGTTTAAAGGCCACAATGCAACGATCACAAAATAATTATAACGCCATTCATGAATGGGTTGAAAAAACACCTTGGGCCAATTTTTTGGCAACCGATCCCACCACGCGCTCGACAACATCGATTTGCTTAGCATTCGATACGGATGAACAGGCCGATCCATCGGCATTTATCAAATCAATGGTCAAATTATTGGATGCGAAAAATGTCGCCAAGGATATCAATGCCTATCGTGATGCGCCTGCAGGCCTTCGGATTTGGGGTGGTGCGACGGTTGAAACATCCGATATCACGGCGTTACTGCCTTGGATAGAATGGGCGTATGAAGCCACGAAAGCTGATTAGAATTTAACTAAAATATAAATTTTGGAACTTTCTAATTATAATTTTCGTATTGTAAATACTGGTTTTAATAAGTTTAGGATACCTCTCATGATTGGTTTTATTATCGCGTACGGAATTGCTACCCTCACTCTGTTTATACTAGATTTCATATGGCTTGGGGTTATTGCAAAAGATTTCTATTTTAATCAGTTAGGAAATTTAATGTCGGACCAGGTTAAATTTGGTATCGCGGCGGCATTTTACCTGACATACACGGTTGGGATTGTTGTATTGGCAGTCAAACCCGCGTTGGATGCCAATAATATTTTGATCGCGGTTGGATATGCGGCATTATTTGGATTCTTAGCCTATGGGACATATAATTTTACAAACATGTCCACACTTAAAGACTGGCCTATGATGATGAGCCTTGTCGACATCGTATGGGGTACAACACTCACGACCATTACAGCCACTGTCACCTATCTCATTATGAATAAGTATTTTTCTTAAAATATAAAAAAGGCCGATATTTCTATCGACCATTTTAAAATTCATTTTGAAACAAAGATAATTATTTATCGTCTTTTTTTGTTTTTGACGATGTTTTTGGCTTAGCTTCAGTTTTCTTTTCAGCCTTTGGTGCAACTTTCTTTTTCGCCGCTGGCTTTTTCTCTTCCTTAGGCTCAATCGTTGTTTCATCAACGGCCGTTGAATCCGCACCGAATGAGGCCATTGGGTTCATATCCTCGTCCATATCGAACATTGTTGGACCTGAATCCAGACCTTTTGCGCTTTCGTCGCGATCAACCAATTCAATCACCGCCATTGGGGCATTGTCGCCATAACGGAAACCAGCCTTTAATACGCGGGCATATCCACCCTGACGATCCTTGTAACGATCAGCCAATGTATCGAATAATTTACGAACCTGTGTTTCATCGCGCATTGTTGCAATCGCCTGACGACGAGAGGCCAATGTGCCTTTTTTACCCATCGTGATCAATTTTTCAACAAATGGCTTAAGGTCTTTTGCCTTTGGCAAAGTCGTTACAATTTGTTCATGTTTCACCAACGCCGCCGCCATATTGGCAAACATGGCCTTGCGGTGTGATGATGTTCTGTTGAGCTTGCGCCCTTTTAATCCGTGTCTCATTTTATTCTAATCCTCTATCTTCTTAACCAAATTTGTGGCTTTGGATCTCTTTCTTTTTTTTCGTCACTGTAGGTGGAGTTGGTATATATTTTTCACCTGCTTCTTGCCCGTGTGGTGCAGGGCGCAAATCGGCTTCTACTTTACCAAATTCATCTACTACAACTTTAACCATTTTATATCTTCTTAATACGGGTTATCCATTTTACGAAGCAATTCATCGATGTTTTCAGGTGGCCATTGATCAACCTGCATGCCTAAATAAAGGCCCATCTGTGTCAAAACTTCCTTAATTTCATTCAATGACTTCCGTCCGAAATTCGGTGTACGCAACATGTCATTTTCAGACCTTTGTACCAAATCACCAATATAAACGATATTATCATTTTTCAGGCAATTTGCGGAACGAACAGACAATTCCAATTCATCAACCTTTTTCAACAAGGCTGGGTTGAATGGCAATTCGTCTTCTTTGTCTTCCTTGACTGTCTCTTTTGGCTCTTCGAATGTGATGAACACTTGCAATTGATCCTGCATAATACGCGCAGCGTAAGCAACGGCGTCTTCTGGTGTTAACGTTCCGTTTGTTTCAACCTTCAATGTCAGCTTGTCAAAGTCAGTCATTTGACCAACACGCGCATTTTCAACATCGTATGATACCTTGCGCACAGGTGAATACACGCTATCAACCGGAATAAGACCAACAGGAGCATCTTCAGGACGGTTTTGAGCCGCAGGTTTATACCCCTTACCCGTTGAAACCGTAAATTCCATATTCAAATTCGCGCCCTTATCCAATGTACAAAGGATTAAATCAGGGTTCATAATTTCAATGTCGGCACCGGCCTCAATCATTCCCGCGGTCACTTCGCATGGGCCAGTCGCAGAAAGACGCATTTTCTTTGGCCCTTCGGAATGCATTGCAATCGCCATCGCCTTAACATTCAAAATAATATTTGTGACATCTTCGCGAACACCGTCAATTGATGAAAATTCATGAACGACACCATCAATTTGAATGGCGGACACGGCCGCACCTTGCAAAGATGACAAAAGAATACGACGAAGCGCATTCCCCATTGTTAAACCAAATCCTTTTTCTAACGGTTCAACTTCAACAGTTCCTGTTGTTTTTGGGTTTGCCCCATGCTTGACATTAATTTGGTTTGGTTTTCTTAATTCTTGCCAGTTTTTTTGTATCACTTTTAAAATCCTCTTACTTTCATTATTAATCAATTCTTGCTCATGCCCATTTGAGGAGAGGCATAGAGCGCCCGATTATTTACTATTAAACGCGTCGGCGTTTCTTTGGACGACATCCGTTATGTGGTACACCCGTGATATCCTTCACCGATGTGATTTTAAACCCTAGGTTTGCTAGGGCGCGAACCGCAGATTCACGGCCTGTTCCCGGGCCTTTAACCAAAATCGACAATTCCTTAACACCATGTTCCTGTGCCTTTTTTCCAGCATCTTCGGCCGCAACCTGCGCCGCGAAAGGTGTTGATTTACGTGACCCCTTAAATCCCATAGTCCCACATGTGGACCATGAAATTGTATTCCCTTGGGCATCTGAAATCGTAATATTTGTGTTGTTAAATGTGGAATTCACATGAGCAACCGCAACAACGATATTTTTCGATTTAACTTTTGCACTTCTTTTAGTAGCCATTTTCTATACCCTCCTATTTCTTTTTGCCTGCAACTGGTTTTGCAGGGCCTTTACGTGTGCGGGCATTATTTTTAGAGTTCTGACCGCGAACAGGAAGGCTTTTTCTATGACGAAGGCCACGATAGCATGCCATATCCAAAAGACGTTTAATCGCCAGTGAGACATTACGACGCTTATCACCTTCAACTTCATAGTCGGTATCAATAACTTCACGAACCTTTGTCAATTGTTCTTCTGACATTTCGTTAATGCGTGGATAGTCATCCGCATTTTGAGGTGTATGACCAATTTTGGCCAAGATGTCTTTTGCAGATGTGCGTCCGATGCCATGAATATATGTCAGGGCAATGTGCGCGCGTTTATTTGTGGGTAGGTTTACACCAGCTATACGAGCCAATTTACTCTCCTATCGTTTATTGTTAATTTCAAGCCGAACCGTAATTCCAGTTCGTAAACCACCAAAAAAGGAAAGCACCCCTTCTGATAAGAATGTCGCACAATATAAAGAGTAGGCGCACGTGTCAAGCTATTTTTTAATCGATTTTTAAAATTATATCTATGGCAGAAGCAACATTATCAATAGATTGCATCCCATCAACAGTTTTTAAAATTGATTTGGATTGATAGTAAGGAATAATTGGCGCAGTTTGTTCATGATATACTTCCATTCGTTTTTTCAGAATTTCAACGTTATCATCGGCGCGCGTGCCATCTTCCTTTGCGCGTTTTTGGACGCGTTTAGACAGCTCGTCTTCGTCAACTTGCATTTCAATCACGGCATTCAAATTGAGCTTATGATTAGTTAGCATATCATCCAAGGCCTCGGCTTGCGCAACAGTCCGTGGGAATCCATCTAAAATAAACCCTTTTTCGCAATCAGGTTTTGTAATGCGATGGGCAATCATTTCAACCATAATGTCATCAGAAACCAAATCACCAGCGGCTAAAATACTTTCAACTTTCTTTCCTAGATCAGATGCAGAAGCGATCTCGGCACGAAGCATATCGCCTGTTGAAAGCTGCTTTAAACCATACAAATCTTCTAAACGCTTGGCCTGAGTTCCTTTTCCTGCGCCGGGAGGGCCGAGTAATATTAATCGCATTTTTAAAATTCCTTAGCGTTGTCCGCGGGGGCTAACGCCGCGTAATTTCGTCTTCTTCATTAAACCCTCATATTGATGCGCAATCAAGTGCGAATGTACCTGCGCAACCGTATCCATTGTAACCGTCACAACAATAAGGAGTGATGTCCCACCCAAATAGAAAGGAATAGAATATTGCGAAATTAAAAATTCAGGCAACAAACAAACAATCACAAGGTAGGCTGCACCAACGGTTGTTATACGGGTTAAAACAAAATCAATGTAAGATGCGGTTTGTTCACCTGGACGAATACCCGGAACAAACCCACCATGTTTTTTCAACATATCGGCATTTTCTTTCGGATTAAAAACAATCGCGGTATAGAAAAAGCAGAAAAACGCAATCAATCCACCGTAAAGGATCATATAAAGTGGTTGTCCATGCGCCAAATAACGAGAGATTGCAGCAGTGAAATCACCACCTTCGGCTCCAGAGAAACCAACGATGGTTAAAGGCAACAACAATAATGACGATGCAAAAATTGGTGGAATAACACCCGCCGTATTAATTTTCAACGGCAAATGAGATTGTTGCGCCGCGGCCATTGCATTTCCAACTTGCCGACGCGGATATTGAACAGGTACACGACGTTGTGCGCGCTCCATAAAGACAATAAAGACGATTGCGGCGGTTACTAATAAAAATAGCGCAGCGATTTCAAGTAAATTAAACTGTCCCTGACGCCCCAATTCCAATGTTCCAACAATAGCACGGGGTAATTCGGCGACAATACCGGCAAAGATAATCAACGAAATACCATTACCAATGCCGCGTTGGGTGATTTGCTCACCAAGCCACATCAGGAAAATTGTTCCCCCAACAATTGTAATAATTGTCGACATCACAAAAAATGGGCCCGGGTTAATCACCGCACCACCGCTTGCGCCTTGCGTTGCCTGCAACCCAATTGCCAGACCATAGGCCTGCACCGTTGCCAAAATAACAGTAAGATAGCGTGTATATTGATTGATTTTAATACGGCCAAGCTCACCCTCTTTTTTAATCGCCTCAAGCTGCGGAATCATGGCGGATCCCAGTTGCATAATAATCGATGCCGAAATATATGGCATAATATTAAGGGCAAAAATCGTCATACGAGACAGCGCACCACCGGAAAACATGTTAAACATATCCAAAATTCCGCCGCCTTGTTGGTCAAACACTTCGCCCCAAACTTGTGGATCAACACCAGGAATTGGAATATATGTCCCGATTCGATAGATAATAAGAGCAAAAATAACGAATAAAATACGTTGTTTTAATTCAGTCGCTTTTGAGACCGCGCCCCAATTCATATTTTTCGCCATTTGTTCGACAGCAGACGCCATTTTAAAATCCTTTTATCATGAAATTTTTATTACGCTGTAGAATACACAGGGTCACGATCAAGTCAAATTGAATCATTGGAACATAATTTAAACCTTTTCTTTCCCACATTATCGCCTTAATTATTAATTAAGCTTAATACTTATAAGGAGATTTAACCAATGAAATTAATTATATTCACTTTGGCCTTCATGGCCCTGCCATTTACATCATTTGCACAAGAAGGCACAAAATTATCTGGCATGCCAGGTGGACTTTATAAACTGGACAAAGCCCATGCCAGTTTGACTTGGAAAGTCAGTCATTTAGGATTGTCAGACTATACGGCTCGTTTTACCGATTTTGATATTGATCTTTACCTTGATTCACAAGACCCTATTAGAAGTCGCGTTCGCGCAACAATCGATCCTACATCGATTGAAACCGATTACCCTAATCCAGAGAAAAAGGATTTTGATGCCCAATTGGTGAATGATGCCGGGTGGTTCAACGCGACGCAATTTCCAAAGATCATCTTCACATCCACCAAGGTAGAAAAAACAGGTGACAATACCGGTAAAATGACGGGGGATTTGGAATTTTTAGGCGTTAAAAAACCTGTCACGTTGGATGTGACTTTTAACAAGGCCCTTGGCAATCATCCATTTGCGAATAAGCCTGCAATTGGTTTTTCAGCCACAGGATCATTGAAACGCAGTGATTTTGGCATGAACACTTACATCCCTCAAATCGGGGATGAAGTTGAAATTATTATCGAGGCCGAATTCTTTTATGAAGGGTAATAATCGATATAATCTCATTGCCATTACCCTGCACTGGGTGATGGCTTTTGCCTTTTTTGCCATGTTGGGCAGCGGTGTTGCCATGGTCAATTTTGAGATTGATCCATCATTTAAATTCAAACTCTATCAATGGCATAAATCGCTTGGTGTTTTATTACTGCTTACATTTTTTATCCGTATTGGGTGGCGTTTATTTCATAAGCCGCCTGCATTGCCATCTACATTAAAATCTTTTGATATTAGGGCTGCTAAATTAGGGCATATCGCTTTATATACACTTATGATAGCTATGCCTATAACAGGATGGATTATGGTCTCAACATCTGTCTATGGCCTTCCTACAATCGTTTTTGGATGGTTTGAATGGCCCCATATTGATGCGATTGCTGGCAATGACACCATTCATGAATTAAGTGAGGAAGCGCATAAAATATTAGGATGGGTTTTTATGGCGATGATCGCCGCCCATATTGGCGCCGTCGTCAAACATTATATCTTTGAAAAGATTAATCTTTTACCGCGTATAGGTATCGGAAGGACAAAATAAATCATGAAATATCTATGAAATATCTATTCATTATAATGGCATTAATAATGCCCCTTACGGCACATGCAAAATCATATGAGGTTGATTACGATCAATCGTCAATCACTTTTGCGGCAACACACGCGGGCGATCCGTTTGATGGTGTTTTTGATGAATGGAGCGCCGATATCCAGTTTGATGCTGATAATTTAGAATCTTCAAACGTCACAGTGACATTCAATACCGCCAGCGCCAAAACGGGTAACGCCATGTATGATGGGACATTACCGACCAATGATTGGTTTGATGTTAAAAATCATCCTGAAGCAACATTTCAAAGCACATCTTTCACACAAAATGAGAGTGATTATTCGGTGACCGGCGATTTAACAATTAAAGACATTACAAACCCGATTACGTTTGATTTTACGTTGGAAAACGACAATCCAACAACCATGACGGCGGTTTTCCCAATTGATAGATTAGCCTATAAAATTGGAGAGAGATCTGACCCAAAGGCCGAATGGGTCAGTCAAAATGTCGATATTGAAATTAAGCTGATCGCGAATTAAACGATTAAGTGACCGTTATCGACCCAATCTTGGATATCCGCACCATTTTGACCCGTAACACCGTATAGACGAGCCACACGAATTTCAGCATGCGCATTCGCCGATGCGCCATCCGCATCAATGATGAGTGTTGTAAAGAATGGGTTTGAGGCCATACGGACAAAGTCATTAATATCATCCGTTGCAGAATCATAGCCAATTAACAGGTCAGAAATGTCCAAAACATCATTTTCGACCGCTGAGAAATCATCGATTGTTTCGAAATTGAATGTCGTATGGCTGGCTAAATCATTCAAAATAAATGTATCTGCACCATCACCACCGTAATAAGAGTCCATACCCGCACCACCATCAAGAATATCATCCCCAAGACCGCCAAAAATGCGGTCTATGCCATCACCACCATATAGCGTGTCATTATCGGCATCACCAAACATTTCATCATTACCTGCACCGCCATATAAAATGTCATCTCCACCATCACCGGATAAGAAATCACCACCGGCATCACCGTAAACCGTGTCATTTCCGGCATCACCATTTAAAACATCAACATCGTCGCCACCGTGAATTTCATCATCGCCTAGGCCGCCACTGATATTATCAGCGCCTAACTCTCCTCGAAGAGTGTCATTCCCTGCACCGCCTTCGACCGTATCATTATCATCTCCACCATAAATTGTGTCGGATCCTGCACCGCCATACAGTATGTCTGACCCCGCATCACCGTAAAGAATATCATCGCCGCCTTCACCGCCAAGGCGATCATCACCTTCGCCGCCACGGACAACGTCATCATCATCTCCGGCCCAAACTTCGTCATTGCCTAATCCGGCATTAATTACATCGGCACCTATACCACCATCGATATAGTCATCGCCTTCGCCACCCAGAATTTCATCATTTCCGCCATCACCGAACAAACGGTCTGCGCCACCGCCGCCATCAATGACGTCATTTCCACCAAATCCATAAACCTGATTATCCAACTCGCCGGCATAGATAATGTCATCACCCAGATAGGCATTTCTGAAACCCGTTAAATTTTGGGTTGTTGCATCCCCATAAATTGTGAGGGCCAAAGACGCAGAATCAACACCACCAGAGAAAACTTGTGATAAATCAATTGTTGATCCATCCGAAAATTCCAATGTTTCAACCGCGACAGTCGATAATTGTCCTTGAATTTCAAGGCTGGAATTCGTGATACGATTATAAACGATCAGATTTTGACCGTTGTCTCCCCGATAAAAAGCTATATCACTGGCATCCGTACCCGCATCATTAATTAAGATTTTGTCATTTCCACTGCTATCGATGATGAAATCATGCCCACCAGAAAAATTGTAAGTGTCATTTCCACCCGCACCAAACAACAGATTATTGTCCGCATTTCCAGAAATATTATTATTGTTGTTATTGTTTTTATATTGAGACGCATTATTGGACAGATTTAATTCAAACCCATTATCCAAAACAAGTTTATCCATTGTTGCATAAGCATCCATCGTAATCGATTCAGACCCGATATGGACTGTGTATTCCGTGCTTGATACATTAATTGAAAAGGATAAATCAGACGCGGAAACCGCACCCATAATATTTAGGGTATTTGTTCCGTTGTTATTGCTTATTGTGTCATTCCCATCACCAATGGCCCAATAGACATTATCATTACCACCCCCCATGTTAATGACATCATCACCCGCATCACCGTAAATGTGGTCATTACCACCACCAGCGATGATATTATCGTTCCCATCATTTCCATTGATAATATCATTACCGTTACGCCCGCGAATAGTGTCGTTACCACTAGTCCCGTCGAGGGTATCTGCGCTATTTGTACCATTTATCGTTGCCATTTTGTAATTGCCTCTGGTTTAAACACATTATTACTAAACTATAGAATAGTACCACATGGTTAACAGGGGTTTAAGTTTTTTATTAATTCATGTTTAATGACAGGCATGAAAACGATTCTTTGTATGAAATGGGGAACACAATATGGCGTTGATTTTGTTAATCAACTTTATAACGGTGTTAAAGCGAATATCACTGGTGATTTCCGATTTGTCTGTCTGTGTGATAATGCAGATGGTTTAAATCCCGCCATCGATGCCTTACCACTTCCCGATATTAAATTAGGCGATGCACGTGAATTTACAGGGTGGCGTAAAATATCGTCGCTATCACCTCAACTGACCAAACCCCCTTATAATATGTCTGGCACAATCATGTTTTTTGATATTGATATGATTATTACAGATAATATTGACGAGCTGTGGGATTATGAGCTCGGCGCGTTTTGTATTATTGAAAATTGGACACAACAGGGACGTGGTATCGGTAACTCTTCCGTCTATCGCTATGAATTGGAACAAATGCACGATATCTTCCATGATTTTGAATCTAGGTATAACGACATATATAATGAGTATGATAATGAACAAATGTATTTAACCGCCATGGTTGCAAAACAACAAGATGTTAAATGGTGGCCAGAGGCATGGTGTAAATCATTTAAAATTCATTGTATGCCTTCGCGTCTGCTCCGAGGACTGTTCTCACCTAAAATGCCTGAAAATTGTAAAATTCTGGTCTTTCATGGTCCACCAAAACCAACTGATGCCGCCATCGGCAAATGGGTGAAGCATAATGGTCAAAAACGGATGATGCGCCCGGCAAAATGGATTACAGACCTTTGGAATCCAAAAATCTCATAAACTATTTCAAATTTTATGTTTTCTTAGGAAAGCCCTAAATCATTTCCCGTATCATTAAACAATATTAGGGAAAAATAGGGGTTACACGATATGAGGTTTTCAAAAGGTTTTTTTAATGGAATTCAAGTGCGTTTCAAACGCAATAAGCTTGGTGAACTACTTGTTCAGCGCGGTAAAATTACACCTGAACAATTACGTAACGCTTTATGCGTTCAAAAAGAAACTGAACAAAATCTAGGGTCTGTTCTTCAAGATTTATATGGTGTGTCCAAAACATCTATTCGGACATCCCTTTTTGAACAAACGGCCTATCGGACCATGGCGGCATCTGTGACTGTTTTAATTGGATTATCCGCTTTTGGTATGGGATCAACGGTGAAGGCCAATCCATACAACACAAAATCACAATTTCAACAAACGGCAATGGTTCATAAGGCTTCATACAATCCACGTGTTAATCAAATTCGTCCTATGAAATCACACCCAAGGTTATTTGGATCCCGTGAAGTCGCGTCCAGCGATATTAGCGCGTTTACAAAATGGACAGGAATTTTAGGACGATTAGACAAAGTATCTTTTCAAGAAGATCGTGCATCAATGTTTCAGGGCCTTGCACTTGAAGATAAAGTTGAAGCCGTTAATGACTATGTGAACAAGGTCACTTATATCGAAGATAAAAATAATTTTGGAAAATCCGATTATTGGGCGACACCATCCGAGTTTTTTGCCCGCGGCGGTGATTGTGAAGATTTTGCAATTGCAAAATACGCTTTGCTAAAACAATTGGGTGTTCCAGAAAGCCGTATGCGTTTGGCGATTGTACAGGATAAAATCAAAAATATTCCACATGCCGTTTTAATAGTTTACACCGATAAAGGCGCCAAATTATTGGATAATCAGATTAAAGAGGCACAGCCTGTTACAAGGGTTAGTCGCTATAAACCAATCTATTCCATCAATGCTGATGGATGGTGGAGACATTTATCTTAAAAAAATATTCTGGTGGTGTGAATCACACCTTACGAACACTGTGCTGTGTGATAGGGATTCCCACAATATTTAGATTTTAGCGGTGTTTTTTTAGTATTATGGTGGATATTATCTTTAATCATCATATTTCAGATGGTTTTCATTTTAAAAAATCAATGACTTGGATAGTGTTCCCACAAAAAACTATTGCGGAAACATTTTTATAATTAGAGGAATTTATCTTCTGCCCCCTTTTTATTTTGTAAAGTTTTCTAGAGTGATAATGTCCAGTAAGGAAATTCATAATGTATCCTATAATAAATATCTAAATTGAAAATACCTCGGGTTTTGATCTGAATTCTTTTGGAACAGTTTCTTTTAAGCTATCCAAAAGCTTCATATCCGCTTCAGAAATAACACAGTCTGCACCTAAATTTTCCAACATTCTCTCTGGATTAACCGTTTTAGGAAGAGGTAAAATATCTTTTTGCAAAATATATCGGATGCATATTTGCGCTACTG
>JAUHXB010000206.1 GCA_030427215.1 Alphaproteobacteria bacterium
GCCTGATGACGCATTGAAAATGCGGATCATGGGGAAGGGCGGAAAGGAGCGCGAAGTTCCATTATTACCCGAAGCGCGAAAAAGAGTGGAAAATTATCGCCATGCCGCACCATTATCTGATGATGCTAATGCGCCTCTGTTTTGTGGAGCACAAGGAAAGCGCCTCAACCAAGGTGTCGCACAAAAACGTATGCGCGATTTACGAATTGATCTGGGATTGCCCGATACGGTGACACCCCATGCGCTACGTCATTCATTTGCAACGCATCTGCTTGGTGCAGGTATGAATTTACGAGAAATTCAACATTTATTGGGGCATGAGTCTTTATCCTCTACGCAAATATACGCCGATGTTGATCATGAAAAATTAATGGAAACGTTTAAAAACGCACATCCAAGGGCATAGTGTAATTGACAACCTCAGGTGGTCGTCATACTCTTTTTCGCATGCATCATTTAGTCATTGGGGATTTAAACAGTTTTTATATTGCGCCAGAGGAGGGTAATCCAGACTCTGCCATAATCTTTGTCCATGGTTATGGCGCAAATGGGCGCGATTTGATTGGCCTATCTCAAGATTGGAAAGGTCAATTTCCTAACACTGTATTTGTATCACCTGATGCACCATTTGAGTGTGAGGCAAGCCCGTTTGGTCGACAATGGTTTTCTCTTGCGGATTATACGCACGAAGCGATGGAGCGAGAAATTCAAATCGCGTGGAAGCATTTGAATCGATACATCGATGATGTTATTTCGCATTTTGGTATTATAGAACAAAGGATAGTTTTATGTGGTTTTTCACAAGGGACCATGATGGCCCTTCATACAATTATGAAGCGTGAAACAAAATGTGCAGGGTTATTAGGTTATTCTGGACGTTTGCTTGACCATGATCTTGTCAAGGAAACAAAAAATAAGGACGTTCCAATTCACCTCATCCATGGGTCTGCCGATCCTGTTGTTCCTGTTGAAGAGTGGGATGCCGCAATGACATTGCTTGGCGATAACGGGTTTACAGCAACGGGTTATAAATCAAAAGGTTTGGCCCATAATATTGATTTAAACGGCATTGAGTCTGGTGCATCTTTTATCAAAGAATGTCTTTCAAAAAGCTAATTTAACCATTTGTATATATTGATGATTCACAAATCGTCATGATTTCGGTAAAATAGAATATCAATCGATTCGCATTTCTGTCGTTTCATTTCTTTTTTTTGTATTTAATGGTGTCTTATAAAACTACGCATAAACGTCAAATAGACTGTCGCTTCGCTGATTTAGGTGAGGCAAAACGTATTTTTGCAATACCATCCATCCACGGCGATTTGGGCAAATTAAATGTTATTCATGAAAATATTTATAAACAATTTCAACCTGGTGATCGGATTGTTTATTTGGGAAATTATACTGGATACGGGCATTATTCTCGTGAAACGATAAATGCCATACTATCATTCCGTCGTTGCGTTCTCTCATTTGCGGGTGTAAAGCCAACGGATATTATATATCTGCGTGGGACGCAGGAAGAAATGTGGCAGAAATTAATGCAATTACAATTCGCCCCCAACCCCGCCATCACATTGGAATGGATGTTGGGTAAGGGCCTGGCTCAAACCATGCAGTCTTATGGTATTTGTCTAACAGAGGCTGAGCGTGTTGTGCATGAAGGTGTAATAAGGTTATCAAGATGGACAGAGAAATTAAGATGTATTGTCTATTCAAATCCAGGTCATGATATTTTTGGCGCGCAATTAAAAAGGGCGGCGTTTACATCTTGTCACAAGCAAGCATCAGGGACATGCTTTCCATTATTATTTGTGAATGCGGGTATAGATTTTTCAAAATCGCTTGATGATCAGGGGGATTGCTTATGGTGGGGGAATTCTCATTTTAAATCTATTATTTCACCGTATAAACCCTATCAGAAAATTTTTCGAGGATTTGATCCTGATCGTGGCGGATATGAAGCAGGCGAGGTGACCGCGACATTAGATAATAATTGTGGGCGCGGCGGAGATTTGCTTTGCGCACAAATTAATACTGCTGGTGACATTGTCGATATTATTACGGCATAAACTTTTTTTCAAAAAACATATGAACCAAGGTGCCATAACTTCCGTAAGTAATTATGAAAGGTTTATTCACCATGGCCCAATATATTACGAACGACAGAATTCAAAAATCCGAAACTGATTATATTCGTCATTCCATGTCGACACCTATGTTGTCAAAGGAACGAGAACAAGAACTTGCCATCGCGTGGAAAGATAATGGTGATGAAAAGGCACTGCATGAAATGATTAACGCCTATGCGCGTCTTGTTATTTCGGCGGCTTCAAAATTTCGTCATTACGGTCTGCCAATGGGTGATCTTATCCAAGAAGGAAATATTGGTTTGTTAGAAGCGGCAAAAAGATTTGAGCCAGCCCGCGAATTTCGGTTTTCAACTTATGCAACATGGTGGATTAAATCATGCATGCAAGATTACGTTTTGCGGAATTGGTCTATTGTAAGAACAGGAACAACGGCGGCGCAAAAATCGTTATTTTTTAATTTTCGTAGGCTTCGTGCAAAAATTGAAGGCGAGCAGGAATTTGAGGGTTTGAATGATACTGGGCGCGGTAAAATTGCAAATGACCTAAACGTCAGAGTGAAAGATGTCGAGGTGATGGAACAAAGATTGAGTGGTGCGGACAGCTCGCTCAACATGACCATATCTGATGAAGGAAATGCGGATGAATGGCAATCTTTTTTGGAAGATGATCGCCCCAATCCCGAAGAAATTGTTACGGAAATGAAAGATGCGCAAACCAGATCAAAATGGCTAAACGATGCCTTGTCAAAATTAAATGATCGAGAGCAAAAAATAATCCGTGATCGAC
>JAUHXB010000207.1 GCA_030427215.1 Alphaproteobacteria bacterium
CAGTAATTTTAAAACCATTAATTCTATTTAAGGCGGTAACAAGATCACCTAGCTGATTAGTCATTGTTGACATTATATTGCTTGGAAGTTTATCCATAGGTAAAGCAGATAGTAATTTAGTATGTTCTAGTATTAACTTTATAGTCGGCTCTAAAGGTTGAAAATTAATAGGGCCCCACTCACTTCTGGAAATAAAATTTTCTAATTTAATCTTATTTATTTGGTCTAAGTATATTTGTAGTTTTTCAGTGTTCATTATCCCCCCCCTCCTATGGGCAAGTTATTTACTATTATTTTTTGCGCCTCCCCAAATGGGCGAAGCGTTAAGAGAATCGAATCCCTATATTTCAGGATTAGTGCGAGTCGATTAATAAATCAATGAATTTTATAATTTTGTTGAAAAACCATGTATAGTTCTGTGGATAAGTCAGGGTATATGAGCTTATCTAATGGTTACGGCGGAATAGATTACCCGAACAAGTCGGGTAATGACAGTGTTGGGAAGAATAGCTACCGCAACTTCAACTCCATCGCTTCCAACTTCTTAATTTGATCGCGGAGTTTTGCGGCGGTTTCGAATTCTAGATCACCTGCGGCTTTGTGCATTTCTTTATTTAAACGCTTGATCGTTTTGGTGATCTCTTCGGGTGTGATGGTCTCGTCCTTGCCATCTTTGCCTTTGATCACAACGTCTTCGGGTTTTTCATCATCACGCATTGTTGCGGCAATTGCCTTTTTAATTGTTTCGGGGGTGATGCCATGTTCGGCGTTATGTTTTTGTTGTTTTTCGCGACGGCGGTTTGTTTCATCCATTGCGGCTTTCATGCTGTCCGTGATTTTATCGCCGTATAAAATGACGCGCCCATCCACATTCCGCGCGGCGCGACCGATGGTTTGAATGAGCGAACGACGAGAGCGTAAAAACCCTTCCTTATCCGCGTCCAATATCGCGACAAGCCCGACCTCGGGGATGTCCAACCCTTCGCGGAGCAAGTTAATTCCGATCAACACATCATAATCGCCAAGACGCAGATCGCGGATAATTTCAATGCGTTCCAATGTATCAATATCGGAATGCAGATATCGCACTTTGAACCCTGCCTCAACCATATAATCAGTCAGGTTTTCCGACATTTTTTTGGTCAATGTTGTAATCAGGATACGGTATCCATTTGCAATCACCTTTTTACATTCATCCATCACATCATCAACCTGATGCGTGGTCGGGCGAACCTCCACCATCGGGTCAATCAATCCCGTTGGGCGGACAATTTGTTCGGCGAAATCACCATCCGTTTGTTCCAATTCCCAATCACCGGGCGTTGCGGACACGTACACTGTTTGTGGGCGGATCGCACTCCATTCTTCAAATTTAAGCGGGCGGTTGTCTTTGGCGGCAGGCAGTCGGAACCCATAATCGACAAGTGTTGTCTTCCGCGCCCTATCCCCATTATACATGCCCCCGATTTGTGGAACCATGACATGGCTTTCATCCAAAAACATGATGGCATTATCGGGCAGATATTCAATAAGCGTTGGCGGCGCCATGCCCGGCGGACGGCCGGTTAGGTAACGTGAGTAGTTTTCAATTCCTTGGCACACGCCCGTTGCCGCCAACATTTCCAAATCGAAGGTTGTGCGTTGATTAATCCGCGCGGATTCCAATAATTGTTGATTGGCATCAAATTCGGCAATGCGGTCTTTGAGGTCAATTTTAATTTGGCTCATCGCCTGTTGAATCGTGGGTCCAGGCGTGATGTAGTGCGAATTCGCGTACACACGTACACCGTCCATATCGTCAATTTTTTGCCCCGTTAACGGATCAAATTCAGTAATTTTTTCTAACTCATCCCCGAACAGGCTAAACCGCCATGCGCGATCTTCCATGTGGGATGGGAACAGCTCAACCGTATCCCCGCGAACACGAAAACACCCACGGTCAAACGCCAAATCATTGCGTTTATATTGCAAGGATACAAATTTCGCCAATAATTCCTGTCGATCCATCGTGTCCCCTACGCGGATATCAACGGTCATGGATGCGTAATCTTCCTTTGATCCAATCCCGTAAATGGACGATACGGACGCGATAATAATGACGTCTTTTCGTTCAAACAAAGATCGCGTTGCCGAGTGGCGCATTCGATCTATTTGTTCGTTAATATCGGATTCTTTTTCAATGAATGTGTCGGACCTTGGGACGTACGCTTCAGGTTGGTAATAATCATAGTAAGAGACAAAATATTCCACCGCATTATCAGGGAAGAACGATTTGAATTCTTGATAGAGTTGCGCTGCCAATGTCTTGTTCGGCGCCATGATAATAGCGGGGCGTTGTGTTTCCTGAATAATATGGGCCATGGTGAACGTCTTCCCCGTTCCCGTTGCGCCCAATAAGACTTGATCCGTTAAGCCTTCGTTTAATCCATGAACCAGCTTTTTAATCGCCTGTGGCTGATCCCCCGCGGGGGTGTATTCCGTATCCAACCGAAATGGAGGGGACTCCTCCATAGGGACACTTGCTGCTTGATTAATTTCTACCGCTTGAACCATTGGAATAGAGATAGCGTTTTTTACATCTCTCGTCATCCCCTGAATTTATAAAATAAATTCTAAGGGGATCCAGAGTTGCCGAACTAAAATTCTAGATTGCCTTAGAATTACTATCGCAATTCAGGCAATGACGCTTTATATAAATAATATGAAAGACTTTTTACAAAACCGTAGATCGACAAAGATTAAACACATGTCCGAAGCAGGGCCAAGTGAGGATGAATTGCGTGATATTTTAACCATTGCCGCGCGAGTGCCTGACCATAAAAAGCTTGTGCCCTTTCGGTTTGTTGTCTTTGAGGAGCAAGCCCGCGCATCATTTGGGGCG
>JAUHXB010000208.1 GCA_030427215.1 Alphaproteobacteria bacterium
AAAAGGGGATTATTTTCGATGAGGATTTGGATCGATATGATGATGATCATTTCATTGAAAATTGGACCGAATGGTCGGGGTATAAGGAAACGTCAATTTTAGTTGCCGAAGATAACAATCAAATCATTGGCTTTGTGATGTTTGGGAAGGTTAAAACAAGGCCCCCCTTTGACAAAGGGATTGTCCCGAAATTTGGCGGGGAGATATATGCCCTTTATATTCACCCCGATTATTTTCGACAAGGCATTGGAAAGGCAATGTTTCTAAAAGCCTGCGAAGAACTAACTGCACAAAAAATCACATCAATGATTTTATGGGCGATGAAAAAAAATAAACGCGCTTGTGGCTTTTATGATTCATTTGGTGGTGATCGCGTGGGTAAGAAAAAAGTTGAAATGGGTAAACGCAGCTGGGTCGAAGAAACATGTTTTGCGTGGAAAGATATTCGCCCATTATTAAACACATGAAATACATCCTTCTTATTCCCATTCAATTTTATAAATGGTTTGTGTCGCCTCTGCTTGGTATTGGGCCGAAATGTCGTTATACGCCATCGTGTTCAACTTATATGAAACAGGCAATTGATACTCACGGAATACAAAAAGGGTTAGTACTTGGCACAAAAAGGTTTTGTAAATGCCATCCATTTGCTAAAACTCATTTTGAGAAAACAAAAGGGTATGATCCTGTCCCTAGAAATATAGAGAAATAGATAAAAACACATGAAAAATAATATGAATTTCAACGATAACCGCATGCACCCTGATGATAAAAAAAATATGGTTATTTTCTTTGCCGCTTGTGTAGGGCTGTTCCTGATCTATGATATTTTTATTGCTCAACCGCAAATGGAAAAATTAGAGCAAGCCAAACAATTGGCGGCCACTCAACCCGCCATTGAATCGGTCACTAAACAACCCATAACACGCGAAGAAGCGGTTGCAAGCGGTGGGCGTATTACAATCAACAGCGATACCTTGCGCGGATCATTGAACCTGACTGGCGGGCGGATTGATGATTTATCATTGAAAAATTATATGACTGAACCTGAAGGGGATGAAGAGGTTGTGTTATTGAATCCAGTCGGAACGCCCCATGCTTATTATGGGGAATTTGGTTGGGTATCCAGTGATGAGAGTTTGACCATGCCATCAAAATCCACACGATGGTCCGCCAATCAATCATCCATATCCGCGGGCGAAACAGTGTCCATGACTTGGAATAACCGCCAAGGGTTACAATTTGCAAAAGACATCACATTGGATGATCAATATATGTTCACGGTTAAACAATCGGTGCGTAATGCGTCAAGAAAACCCGTGACATTATATCCATTCGCCTTAATCGGGCGCGACGGCATGCCCCCTGAAATGACGGGCGCGTTTATTTTGCATGAAGGGCCTATTGGATATATTAGTGATGAATTATATGAGGTTGATTATTCCGACCTTGATGATCGTGACAACACAACTGTTAATTCAAATGATGGTTGGATTGGAATGACCGATAAATATTGGTTAACGGCTCTGACCACAGGAAAAGATTATACCGAAGACGTAAAATACCGATTTGTCGGCGAACCACGCGGCAATACGATAACCCATTATCAAACCGATATGATGGGCGCGGCGGTGACATTACAACCTGGCGAAAGCGCAACTATCCCTGTTGAATTTTTCGCTGGACCAAAAATCGTATCAATGTTGGAAGATTATTCAGACCAATATAATATCCCTCATTTTGATTTGGCAGTTGATTTTGGAATCTTATATTTTCTAACCCGTCCATTTTACGAGGTCTTAACATTCCTCAATGGATTATTCGGAAGCTTTGCCGTGGCTTTGTTGGTATTTACCGTGATTATTAAACTCTGTGTGTTTCCATTGGCGCAAAAATCATACAGATCGTTTGCACGCATGAGAAAAGTCGCACCGCAAATGGTTGAGCTTCGTGAAAAATACGGTGATGACCGCGTGAAATTGCAGGCTGCGATATTTGCATTGTATAAAAAAGAAAACGTAAACCCAATGGCGGGATGTTTCCCAATCTTGCTGCAAATTCCGATTTTCTTTGCTCTTTATAAGGTGTTTTACGTGAATATCGGCATGCGTCACGAGCCATTTTGGGGGTGGATCAGCGACATGTCCACATATGATCCAACCAATATCTTTGAACTGTTCGGGTTAATGCCGTGGGATGCGCCCTCATTCCTGCATATCGGTGCATGGCCAATTATCATGGGCTTAACAATGGCGTTGCAACAACGGCTGAGCCCGCCGCCAACGGATCAAACGCAAAAAATTATTTTTTCCATTATGCCGTTTTGGTTGATTATTATTTTGGCGAAATTCCCCGCTGGCCTTGTGATATATTGGTCGTGGAGTAATACCTTATCAATCTTGCAACAATATATCCTTCTTCGCCAAGAAGGCGTTCGCGTGAATATTTTCACAAGAACCCGCGCGGAAAAGGAATTGGAAGAGTTGATTGAGCATCAAGATGATGAGGCCGAAAAGCAAAAACCAATTGATCATGATGACATTGATAAAACATCAAAAACGGTCAAACCTAAAAAACGTAAGAAAAAGAAATAATTTATAAGGCTTGTCTTTAAAGGATTCTAAAATTATGATCCAAAATAAGGATATGTATAGGTATTAAAAATAATGGTGACAAAACAATTTTTTACAATTTCTATGGCTTTGTTCGTATTGAATGCTACTCCGGCTATGGCGGGGTTTCAATTTACGGCGCCTGTTGAGCCAAGTATGCAGGCTCAGTCACCAAATGTTTTGACACCCATGGTGGCGGCGCCTGTTCCCAATGTGCAAATGGAACCTGTTCAAACAATGCCAGAGCCTCAGGTTAATATGGCTCCT
>JAUHXB010000209.1 GCA_030427215.1 Alphaproteobacteria bacterium
TAGGTGCATCAATGCCGTGCAAAATGAGGTTCATAATGGCAATGACATACGCCAAGCTCTTTTTCTCTTTACCGAAAAAAGTTTTATTTCGTAATAGGAGAAGCTCATCTGCGTTTTTAACATTGGGGCGCATATAATCATGTGCCTCACATAAAAAACCACCAGAACCGACCGCCCCGTCATAAATACGCTCACCAATTTGTGGAGCGACGACATGTATCATCGCACGGATAAGTGGACGTGGGGTATAATATTCCCCACCATTACGCCCCGCGTTGCCCATATTTTTAATTTTGGCCTCGTACAGGTGCGAAAGCTCGTGCTTCTCTTTTTGGGAATTAAAGCTTAATTCATCCATCAGCTCCAATGCGCTACGAAGTGAATATCCACTTTGGAATTTGTTACGGATCTCACCAAAAATCTCACCTATTTTATATTCGATTGTATCGGGGCTGGCGGCCCGTTGTTTGAAACCTTGTAGGTAAGGAAAAAGATCACGGTTAACAAAGTCGATCAGGTCATCGCCGATCAACATGCTGTCATGGTCTATGGTCGCATCTGCCTTTTTAGGGGCCGCCCAGTTTGACCAACGGTATTTTTCCTCAAGGATATAATCATAGTTTTTACCGGACAGCTCGGCCTCTTGCGCGCGTTGAGGCTCTAAATCTTCTAAGTATTTTAGAAACAGCATCCAAGATGTTTGTTCAGTATAATCAAGTTCACTGCTACACCCAGCCTCTTTATGCAAGACGTTATCGATATTTTTGAAAGTTTGTTCAAACATGGAGTGTTTTGCGCCTATCAGTTAATTTCAGGGTTTTACTTTACAACGCCTGCGCCTTCGGGGCAATCTATTGAATGCAATTTAAGCGCGATAACAAGAGGTTGTGATGATGGTGACGCCAGTGACGGTAAACGAGGACAGTTTTTGGGAGGAGATAGAAAGGAAGTTCTTAAAATTACAAGAAGAAGCTCAAAGTATAGTTGTTTTCTCACCAAAAGATCGCGATGCTTATGAAATATATAAGGTAAAACCAGAACTTCTAAAAACTAGTCCAAAAGACAGGATTAAGCGATTACTTGAGGATAGTAGGTTAATCTTTATCGAAACGCTCTCTACTGACAACAGATGCTTTTTTGTGTTGGCTGCGGAATGTTTGGGAATGCGTCAAAATATTCCTGATAAATGGATTGATAATTTTGAGGGCGTCAAAGATGGAACGTCGAAAGAAATCGAAATTATAAAATCGGCGATAAAAAACAAAGCCATAAACGTTGATTTTCTTATTGCTTGGGGTAAGTATCAAAACGCACACGGTTTTTTATCTGCTTTGCAAGGTGATCTCAAAAACAAACACGAGTACTTTAAAAATTATGTTGATAAATCCACTCCTAGAAAAATAATTCAAGAACATATTTATGCCTATTGGATGGCAAAACGGTGGGAGCCAAAGAAGAAAATTAAAGATCAAAAAACAGATCTGCACTCTGAATTAGCCGAGGAGATTCATAGTCTCACTTTAAATCAAGATCTTGAAACATTCTGGCTTTCCACCCTCCAAGACATGATAAAAATTGAAAGCGAAGTCGATGTATTACTTAAAGGGCGCATTATAAATATGAACGAAGATCGGATAAATGAAATATCCCAAAACTGCCTTATTAATCCAAAAGACCTTCCATTATAGTCATCCAACATCCTTAGGGTGTTTTTATCGTAATCTATTAATTCTGCTTAGATAACTCCTGTAACGAAAGGAGTTATCATGGATAGAAAATTAAAGACTATCAAACAAACCGCCAATGAAATTGGCATCCCCTACAGGCAGCTTTTGCAGTCCGTAAACGACGGCAATGTGCCCCATTACCGAATGCATAAATCGCACCGGCTTCTTGATCCCCAAGAAGTTCTGGCGGCTATGCGCACTCAATCTCAACATAACATTAAAGAAAGAAAAAACTATGAACAGTAAGATTATCACACTAGGCAATAACTATATTATCGATGAGCGATTTGGCTTAAAGACGGGCCGTCAATTTTATACTGCAGATATGGCCGCAGGAGAAATTGGCATTAGCTTTGGACAGCTCCAAAACCTACTTATGATATATAGAATTAAGCCGTCATATATTCGCTTTGAGGGTGACTTTCTAAGTGCCGAAGACATCGACTACATCCAATCATTATTAACAACATCAAAATACGAAGGGGAAAATAATGAATAAAATATACAGTAATGAAGCCCCAAAATATGGGGAAGTAGATTTAACAACAACGCCCATCAAACCCAACAGCAAGGCTCCTGCTCAAGCCAAATGGCAATATCATATCGATAATGTGCCGAGTGCCGAGAACCAGAAAAAAAGGCTGGATCAATACGGCCATTGCGGGGTAGCTGTGAATATGGGGAAGAGGCTTGGGAATGGTAATTGCCTCATGGCAATTGATGTTGACACCGATGAGCATGTCGGGATGGCAAAACGTATCTTCGGCCCTGTCATTTCTGGTAAGCGTGGTAAGAAAGGAATTACTATCTTTGCCTCGTATGAAAAGGATCAATTTAAGAAAAAATCATCGGTGAATATTCACGGATATGAAAAAGGCATAGATATTCTTATAAGGGGTGCTTATTGCATATGTCCTCCAACTATACACCCCGAAACTAACAAACCATATGAATGGATTGGTAAACCTCTGTATGAATGTGAGCCGGATGAATTGAAACTTATTTCTAAAGTTGAAATTGATTTGTTACAGGACATTCTTGCATTGCCTGAACATCAGGCACTATTAGCTGGAAATCAGACGCATGAAGCGGCATTAACATTAACCGCGAAGTTAGCTTGTCGATATGACGAGCAGCTTTTGATTAAATTT
>JAUHXB010000210.1 GCA_030427215.1 Alphaproteobacteria bacterium
ACGCAAAAACTTAAGATAAGTTATATGTAGGGGTGAAAAGCCAATCAAGAGTTGTTATAGCTGGTTGTTTTTTAAATATATTTTAGTATAGGTTCGTATATAAAACTTTTATTGGTATTTTGAGTTTTAAAACAAAGAATAATAGAAGTAATTACGAAACTCAGACATTTGGTGCGAAGATCAAATGTCAAAACCAAAACAGTGGTTTATTTTTAGTAAATTCAATTCTACTAAATTAATAATAAAAAAAAAAATCTAAACTTGGAATCAGTTATGATTTAAAAAAAACGTAATAGTTTATTTTTTAATTTTATTTTATTATTATAAAATGTTAGTTTAGTTAGACAATATTTCACCCACATTAACTAATTTTGTTACTATTTAAAAAATAATAAGAAATATAAAAACAGAAATTATCTTCATTATTTAACCTCTTTCAAAACCGTGAGGGTCATTTTATTCATATCGGTTATTGTCACGGCGTCGCCAGATTGAATGTCACCTTCACCCACGGCTTTCCATGCCTCACCTTCAAATTCAATACGACCTTTATTGCCTGTCCATGCAATCACCATGACTTGCTGGCCAATCATGGCCTCAACGCCCGTGGTGGTTTTACGCTTGTAGATTTTAAGGACGTAATATCCCAAAATCACATATGTTATAAAAATCAAAAGCCCGATTGCGGCGACAACTTCGAATGACAACCCATAAAAATCAGTGGCATCACTCATAAATAAAATAATGATCCCTGTTGAAAAGGCAACAAAACCGCCAAAGGTTAATAGCCCTAGCGATGGAATAAACACCTCTAATAAAATTAAGACGATTGCAGTGATAAAGAGCGCTTCGACGGACATAATATAATTTCCTTAAATACTGATAATATATCTGTATCAAATTGCCCTACATTCGTCACGGACATTTTGTGATAAACGGCCTTTGGTGTGACTTCACTCACATCCTTATGTGGGCGAATAATCGACCATCCATCTGCTGCATCAACGATGCAGGCCATGCGAACCTCTTGGGATAACTGATCTGCGGTTTTACCCAAATATCCTTTACCATCTAATGTTTCATGATGGTTTTGCATGATATCAATCATTAATTTTAAAAAAGGATCACTGTCACAGTCTTCGCCGAAATAAGCCCGAACCATTTCTACACCGCGTGTTGTATGGGCACGTCGTTTATGTTTGAGCTCTTTTGGTGGTTTGGTTGGAACACCATTGGCGTCCTTGTAATCCCAAATTTCAACAGGGAAATCCATCTTGCCAATGTCATGAGGTAATGTTGCCCAATATAGGGCATCGGCCATGGTTTCATCATGCCCCATTGCGATAGCGAGATTTTTCATGCCCTCGGCAACACGCTGGGAATGTTTATGGAATCGATAGACATGGCCTTTTGGGCGTTTGTTATCATACCCCTCTAAATCAGTGATCATGCGCTCGATAAATTTTTTGTGGTGGTCTTTTAGAACGACAGGCATGTGATATTTTATCATATTTTGTATTAAGTCATACTTTTTTCATACAAGGTATGTGCATTACTTTTAATGATATGATAAAAAGCAATTATGAACAGACAATATTTTGGAACAGACGGCATCCGTGGACGCGCAAATCAACACCCAATGACGGCCGATATCGCAATGCGATGTGCAATGGCGGCGGCGCATGTGTTGAATAAAAACAATGAAACCGCTCATAAAAAAATCGTGATTGGTAAGGATACGCGCCAATCCTGTTATATGATTGAACAGGCGATGGCGGCAGGATTCTTGTCCATGGGAATCGAAGTCATATTATTGGGGCCCATTCCAACGCCAGCGGTAGCCTATTTAACACGGTCATTGCGTGTGGATATGGGGGTTATGATTTCTGCATCACATAATCATTATCAAGATAACGGTATTAAATTTTTTGATCATCAGGGACAAAAACTACCCGATGAAACGGAATTGGCAATTGAACAAGCGATGGATAGTGATTTGTCGTCCTTCCTTGCACCCAGTGATGATATTGGTCAGGCGGTCAGGTTGGACAGCGCCAATGGCCGTTACATTGAATATATTAAATCAACCGTACAAGATGATATACGTTTTGACGGATTAAAAATTGTTGTCGATTGCGCCAATGGTGCAGGATACAAAATTGCACCGAAAATATTTTGGGAATTAGGCGCGGAAGTGATCGCCATTCACAACATACCCAATGGTAAAAACATTAATAATGAATGTGGTGCAACACATACGGAAAACCTTCAACAAACGGTTGTCGATCATCAGGCGGATTTGGGAATTGCGCTGGATGGTGATGCGGATCGTCTGATCATGGTCGATCAAAATGGTGAAAAAATCGATGGTGATCAATTGATTGCCGTTTTGTCTGTCGCCGCCAAAAACCAAGGATGGTTAAAAGGGGACGGTGTTGTCACAACCCAAATGTCAAATTTGGGATTGGAAAAATATCTGCAATCGCAATCAATCACCCTTCATCGGTCAAAAGTCGGGGATCGTTATGTTGTTGAAATGATGAAAGATCAGGGATGTAATCTTGGTGGTGAACAATCTGGGCATATCATATTGTCTGATTATGCCACAACGGGCGATGGGATATTGGCGGCGGTTCAAATTTTGTCTGTTGTTCAACGTCAAAAAACCGATGTGGCGACATTGTGTAATGTGTTTCAACCCCTGCCACAATATCTTGAAAATATTGGCCTTAATGGAGTGAGTGCGGCAGCAGTGATGGATAATCAAGACGTAAAGTCGTCAATCAGTCATGCACAAGATATGTTGAATGGGTCTGGTCGTGTGTTTGTTCGCCCATCAGGCACAGAACCCCTTATTCGGGTGATG
>JAUHXB010000211.1 GCA_030427215.1 Alphaproteobacteria bacterium
CTCGGAACCAAAGGCAGATGTCCGCCTTGTACAAGCGGATCTCCTCGAGATCGAGCAACCCCTCATCGATTTCTATGATCTCTGCTCCTATAACGTCACTTATTGTGAGTGATTTAATTTAAGAGCCAGTTATTTAAATACACACCTGTGTTCACGAAAAAGAAAAACGGGAAACGCTATCGCTATTATTGTAACCAGACACTTGCCGAAGACAAGTTGCATCCGGATAAAACGCGTTCCCGCTTGCCATCCCATGAAATCGAGTCTTTTGTTGAAAGAGCGGTGAGAGATAATATTGCAACACTGGCCAATGAGGATGATGGTGTTGTCCTTGATCATTTGCTTGCGAACCACAATAACATCCCGACTTATGATCTTGTGCGATCCTGCGTCAAACGCGTGATTGTGAACTTTGACTTCCTGACTGTAAAATTCAATCCCGAACCATTTAAAAAACTGGTTGAACGATATCTGAACGTAAGCGTAAATGAATCAGCCGAGCCGTTTGAAATTAACATACCGTTTCAAACACTGCGCAGTCGGGATACATCAATTATAATCCGGCCCGGTAAGATAGATATATTTGATATGACGCCCGAAGACAAAAAAAGACTGGTTCAGGGTATCGTTTGGCGTGATGAACATTTCAATGGAACCTATATCAGCGATATTGCCAAGCGTGAAAATTGTTCGTCCAGATATATCCGTAACCGTATTATGGGCAGTTTTGAGTTTCTGAACTAACCGCTATTCCCTGAAAATTCTTAATTCCTAAATTAAAAATCGTTGAAAGCATTGCCTTTTCTGGATTCTCTGATTTTCCTAAAATAAAAAGTGAAAAAATTCCCTGTTAATTCCCTGTAAGCAGGGAAATTTTAGCTCGAGGGACGAAAAATAAGGCGATGGAGAAAATGAGGAGAATGACGATAATAATTGATGTTCTCTTGAGCCTTAGGAATAGTACAGAAATGCAATCGCCGCAGACAGCGGGGCTCACGTCATAATTTCTTAATGTTCTTGGAAATCTTGGACTGAATGGCAGGGGCGACAGGATTTGAACCTGCGACACCCGGTTTTGGAGACCGGTGCTCTACCAACTGAGCTACACCCCTATAAATTTAAATTATTTTTATCCTATAAGTCACATAAATACTAGAATTTATTTTTCTTTTTGATCACCGTCTTTATCAAAGTCAGGTGAAACATACCCTATGATACCCCGGATGGTCTCTCTCAAAATCAATATTGTTGAAATCATAAATCCAGCAAGCGCACCATTCCATAAGCACAAAATATAGAATGCGTATTTAAAGGAATAATTTGGAACGTCTTCAAAAACTTCTATTGGAAAGCTGATATATAGCATCAAAATAACTGCCCCCACAAACGAATATACGCAAAATTCAGTAACCGCATGAACACGAGTAAAAACGTCCTTCGAAGGTTCTTTACGATTTTGGATGAATGTTAATAACGTCAACATCAACGCCAAAATAGTTGCGGATGTTCCAACAATCGCAGACGCATAATAGAGGCTGGCTTTTTGCACAGAGGACAGCAAATCTATGGCTTGGGCTTCACTGTAAATTTGTCCAGATAGGAATAAAATACCTGCGGTTAATAAAAAAGTTATAAACCAAGCGATTAAAATATTAGATCGTGTTGCGGACGATTTTAAATAGTAAAACATAAAATTTAAACGCTTAAGTGATAGATTTGTTCAATAAAAATCATACTTTTCATCTTTAACGGTCCATTTTGGTGGAACACCATATTTATTAAAGTAATCATGGCCATCCTTAAGATTCATCCAAAAATCAAAATGAGGTGACACCGTTTCCATCATTAATCTTTCTGTTGTCATACGGAATGGAAATATATGGACAGGGATTTCGTATTCCCCCGCCATCAATGCCCGCTCTACCAAAACATATATTTCCTCGATCAGCGGGTCAGTCATGGCATAACATCCCTCACTTTCACAATCACCATGGATCATCAAAAATGACCCTGTGCGGTTGTGATGTTGGTCATACGCATTTGGAAAACCGATATTGAATGATAGATGATAACGGCTATTTGGATTAAGTTGTTCAGCCGTGGTTGCATAAAACCCTTCGGGAGATTGAAAGTCCCCTTCCCTAAATTTAGGGCCCAAACGCCCTGACCATTTACAAATCGGATATGTTTTTATCAGTTCATAACGGTTTGCGTCTTCGCCCTTCATCCATAATTCAAGGATGTTTTCTTCCTTAAAAATTCGAATAAAAACAGGATCACCAACAAAAACTTGATGCGATTTTAATTCAGGATTAAGGCGGTTTAAAATTTGACGAATCTCATAAGGGAGTTGGATTGATGAGCATGATGTGATCAAAAATAGAATAATAAAAAAGCTTAAATATTTTTTTGAACCGCCAAGTACGCAAAGTTTCTTTATCACCCTACTCTCTCCATCACACAGGCGAAAAACCCATCTGTTTGATGTTGCGCGGGGGTGAGGCGCATATGATCCCCTTCGACAGGGCAATCATTTTGCATCTCAGATTCCGACCAAACCTGTTCAATTGGGATAATTTTAAAATTATCATGCTCTTTCAAAAATGTTTGAACTTGATGTTCATTTTCTTCGGCAAAAAGTGAACAGGTTGCATAGATTAATCGCCCACCAATTTTGACATTGGGCCATACACGATCCAAAATTTCTCCCTGAATTTGTTCAATCGCCTCGTGCGTCGGGCCGTAATGATGCCATCGCAAATCGGGATTGCGTCGCCATGTCCCAGATGATGAACACGGGGCATCAACCAACACAACATCAAATTTTTCCTTTTGACGACGCAACCATTTTTTATGTTTG
>JAUHXB010000212.1 GCA_030427215.1 Alphaproteobacteria bacterium
TCAGGGCTTACGATCATAAATATTAAACGCAAATCCATCGCGGTGGTCGTTTTTGATTTGCTGCCATTCTGATCGATCAAAATCTGGGAAATAGGCATCCCCACCATATGATTGTTTAATCTCGGTTAGATATAAGCGTTCTGTTTCTGATAGCAGTTGTTCATAAATTTCCGCGCCACCAAAAACAAATATTTCACCAATATTATTGGCGGATGCAAAATCATAAGCGGCATTAAGCCCTTGTTTTGGAGAGGTCGAAAGCAATACACCTTCAGGTAATCCGCCCATAAAATAATTTTCATTGCGGGTCACAACAACATTCAAACGCCCAGGCATGGCGCGTTTTTGTTGACCATCTATCCCACGAATATCACATACGGATTCATAAGTCGCGCGCCCCATGATAAGCGGTTTCCCACGTGTAACCATACGAAGATATTCCATATCTTCAGGAATATCCCATGGGATTTTATTCTCCTTACCGATCACGCGGTTCTCATCCATCGCGGCAATCATTGAAATTATCGGTTTAATCATGAGATATATATAGGCAAAAACATTCCAATTATCAAAATAAATATAAATTGACATATGTTTTTAATATCTGCTATGACATATGAATGTTACACAACCATAGCCAATATCACGAAGATCGAGATCAATTTATAAGGTTTTTCTTTAATATTGCCGTTGGATTAAAAAACGACAGTGAAAAAACATTATTTGTCGGTTTAGGCGGACAGTTTGACAGTGGAAAAGGTCTTGTGGCCCTTGCTTTCGATCTGGCTTACCATCCAGAGAAGTATCCTAATAATATTATCGGTAAAGATTTAAAAGTTGATGATGTTTTAAGCGCGCGTAACGCTGGTTTGGTACATTTTGTAAATGCTCAAGGGAGTGATTTTGCGGATGCGGATTCAATGGATGATTATTTAATGTCTGTGCAAGCACAGGCCCCACAATCGCGTGTTCATTTTTTATCAAATTTGCAGCAATCTTTTTCAAATAATTCAAATGGTCAAATTCAGTTGAATTCAAAAAAACTAGATGGGGTTATAACAATTATGAAGCAAGATAACCCTATGTCACGACAAAGTGGGCTAGATGCCAATAGATTAAAAGATCTAATCCACGGATTTAAGCGGGTATCGTTCGTTGTATCGAGATCATCATCATTATTATCAAAATATATACTCTAAACCGCAAAGGCGTATTTGATTGGTTCGTGGTACTCATATCCTTCAACGGAGAAATCATCGGTTGTGACCCATGTTTCCAAATCTTCCAATGATTTAATATCGGGGTTAATGATAAATTTGGGTGAGGCATACGGCGTACGTGTAAGCTGTACGTCTCGCATCGGTTCCAATTGATCTTCATAAATATGGGCATTGATGATTTTGTGATAGGCCATGCCGGGTTTATGTCCCGTAATTTGGGCCATGATCGCCAAAAAGAAATACACCTGCACCATATTGAAATTAAGCCCCAAGGGGACATCACATGATCGTTGATAGCTGGTCAGGTGAAGCGTATCGCCAAGCAATGAAAATGTGTGGGTATGCATACAGGGACGCAAACATCCCATATGAAATTCACCTGGATTATAAAAAGATAAAATCTCGCCTCGATCATCGATGCCGTTGGATAAATTATCAACGATCTTTTTTAATTGATCGACATGGCCGCCGTCTGGTTTGGCCCATGATCGCCCCTGAACGCCATAAACACGGCCCATATCGTCCTCACCCTTGCGATGAGGGTTGGATAGCCAATCTACATTATCATTCGCATTGGCGTTCCAAGTGTTACACCCGATGGATCGAAATTGTTCCGCCGTATCGTACCCACGAATATAGCCCAAAAATTCAGCAATCGCCGCCTTCCAATAGGATTTTCGTGTGGTGACAAGTGGAAATTCACCCGCCCCTACATTATAATTTAGGTCGGCATTGATAAGGGTCAGACATCGTTTACCCGTGCGGGCATTTTCAACCCATGTTCCGTTATCAACAATGTCACGACATAAATCTTCATATTGGCTCATATTAAAAAATCTCCTTAATTACAAACTTAAGCAGATTCGGATGATCGATCAATAATGGCAATTAATAAAAACACTTTGCGTTTTTTCAACCTAGCGGTATTTTAATTTTAATGGAAATCATCGCAATCACGTGCGCCCTCATCGCCCTTCTCTCTCTTTTATGGATGGGATGGATTGACCTGAAATTATGGATTTTACCCAATGAATTGGTTGCGTTACTGGCCTTAACGGCCTTGCCGTTTCATTTTTCAATGGATTGGATATATGCCGATATCATTACAATCATGTTGGGTGGTTTGATCGGCGGTGGAACATTATGGATCATTCGCGCCGTGGCCAATCGCATTTACGGCATGGAAACAATGGGATTGGGCGATGTGAAATTAATGGCGGCAGGCGGATTATGGCTTGGCCCTCAATTCACGCTAATGGCTCTATCGCTCGGTGCGTTTTGCGGTGTCTTGCATGCCGTTATATTGGCACTCAAAAACAAACAATCACTCAACCGTATGATGTTACCCGCGGGCCCTGGATTTATTGCTGGCCTCATCATCATCGGCTTTTACGCTTATAAGGACTTATTACTATGATTTTTCATCTTCCAGACATTGAATCACTGACCGATAATCAAATTCGTGATTTATTAGACCGCGCTCAAAAATTTTGTGACGAAGGTGCACCACGATCATTAGAAGGCAAAATCATCTTTAATATTTTTATGGAAGATAGCACGCGCACGCGTATGTCGTTCGAAGTCGCGGCAAAACGATTAGGCGCAGATGTGGTCAATTTCGGCGCAGGCGCGTCA
>JAUHXB010000213.1 GCA_030427215.1 Alphaproteobacteria bacterium
CGTTCCAATTGTTATGCGCGTTTACTTTTATGATGATGACGTATCCACAACGGAAGGCGCAAATAAAAATGGAATTTGGGTCAAGCTCAATAACATTGAAGGGTACGCTAATGGGCAGATAGGCGTAAGCGGAAAAGATTTTTATGACTTTATGCACCATGATCCTGTTTCAGGTAAGGTAACAAAAGGCAAAATTGATGCGCTTCACATGCGCATGATTAATCGTGTTGATCTTTGTGAAGAGCATTTGGATTGTATGCGTGGCGAATTAGACTATTTGATCCAAAATGATCCCAACCCATGGGGTGGATATCCAGGGATGGAAAATAATGATGGTGCGCCATTGGGTAATCCGGCGCATTGGCCGAAGCTTAAACGAGCTCCCTAACACCCTCATCACATCGTGCGGATTTGCGTCCTAATACATGGATGGCGCATTTTTGGCCGAGCAAGCATGCGTCTTTAAGGCTCATCCCGTGATGCAGGCCATAGATCAGGCCGCCGCTGAAATTATCGCCCGCGCCGTTGGTGTTTTCAATATGCGGTGGTGCGTATGGGGGCGATTGAAAACCGTCACCGCCTTTATCAAAAAACCACAATCCTTTTTCGCCCAATGTCACAACCCCCCAATCAAAATCGGATTGGATAGCGGTTTGATAATCATCGCCATAAATTCTTACGGCTTCGTCCTCATTGCAAATAAAAGAATGCGCGCGTGTAATAATTTGATCAATCAAATCGCGATTATTGTCGATCACGGAAAGGGAGCAGGGCATAAAGATAATCTCACTCCCTTGTTTTTCGGCATAATCCATTGCCTGAAACATTGCCTCGGGTCCGCCGCCGCTCATCAGCATATATCCATCGATGATGAGGGATGTGTTGGGGGTGAACCATTTTTCCTCCACATCCTTCGCGCTGATATTATGGCTGGCGCCATGGTTGGACAGGAAGGATCGCTCGCGGTCTGGTGTAATCGCGGCAATTAAAAAAGTTGATGGGGATAGGGTGGTGGCGGAAGTGTCATGAACAACACCGAATTTTTCGGTTTCGCGTTTGAAAAATTTTCCGTTTTCATCTTGTCCAGTTTTTGCAATCAGGCGCGTTTGACCGCCAAGCGCGGCATAAGCGGAAATGGCATTTGCCGCCGCACCGCCCGCATCCAAAAAATGATCAGGGTAATCGGACAACATTTGCGCCATAACAGGGTCGTCATTGCCGACAAATACGCACCCGCCTTTTTCAAGGTTATATTTTTGGATATCGCTTTCAGATGATAATTCAATCATCGCGTCAATCGCGGCATTGCCAATCCCAATGAGTGTTTTTTGTGCGCTCATGGAATTGGTTTATAGCGGGATTATAGGAGGATGTCTATGCGGCGTTTAATCGGCGAACACGCAAAATAGGACGTTTTGCTCTTTCAACTTCTGCGGCCTTATAAACTTTATTAATGATTGGGGATAGTTCGAATAAATGTTCAAATCCGTCGACTTCCTGAACAATAAAATTATCTGTGCGGCCTCTGAGTGTAAGATGATCGGGAATTTGATCTTCTCCTGCTAATTCTAAGTATTTGCGCGCACGGCGGTCTTTGTTTACACCTGAAAGTGGAGAAAGAGCTATATAGTTTTCCTGCATGACCTTTGTTTCAAGGGCTTCAAGATAAGCTTCCATAGCTTTAACTTCTTCGCGCGTGACACCGTCAGATGACTTGATGGAACCAGGTGTGAATTTGCATGCTTCATCTTGATGTTCGAATTCCCATTCATTATCACGCATGATTTTTTTACCAGATCCACCTGGTTTAAAAGTCCTCATAACATCCAAGCAAAACATAAAGACGATTTCATTTGCGGATTTTATACCCTTTAATTGATCTTCTTTAGATATTTCGTTTGTCTTAAATAATTTTGGTTTACCGCTTATTTCGCGGATTAAATCACCTTTGTGATCAAAACGTGTGTGCATCACGGCATAGGGTTGTGTACGGCGACCATTCAGATTAGTTCTTTCACGTTTGTTTCTAAAATCAAATCCAACTTTGTCTGTAAAGGCCTGTAACCAACACATCGCCGCAATAGGCCCATGATGGTCATTCATGTATTGAACTTCTTGTTCCATAATTGGAATGAATGATAATAAAAATTTTCTGTTACCGTCTTTAGGATCTATAACAAAATCATGTTTTCTTTCAAATTCGCCACGGCTCTTGGTGTTGCCTTCTTCCAACGGAAATTTTGTTGATGTATCAGGTGCTTTTTGGCTGACTATACCTGTATTAGGGTCTTTGATTTCTTCGTGACGGATGCGGATCGTTACCCCTTCATCCGGCAATGTTGGATCTTCGTAGCAATAGCTGACTAGATTTTTGGTAAAGGGTGCGTCCAATTCTGTTCCAAATGAAATAATGCCTTCATCTTCTAAGGCGTATTCCATAAGCTTTCCAACATAATTGATAGGGCGATCAGGATTCCGTTTGTTATAGCGTTCAATAAATTGAGCATCTGAGATTGGTGAACCATTATCATCAAAAAAAGCCAGAGTCTTTTTATCCTCTAGCTCATTTCTGGCAACAACGCCATTTCTTAATTCATCTGGTGTGCACGCAAAGAATGCTTGTGTGGGACATGTTGTATGAAGAACAATATCGTCTAAAGCCATCTATCCAACCCTCCGCATAAAAAATGTCGCAATAATGCGGCTGAGAGGAGCGGATATAGAATAAAAGAACTGATCTTTCCCAAGATCGTTCAGTACATCGGTGGTTTTCATTTCTGTCCCTTTGTGTACGTATTTATTTATGCCTGTATATCAGGATGAAAGAGGTATATCAAA
>JAUHXB010000006.1 GCA_030427215.1 Alphaproteobacteria bacterium
TTACGACATTAAAGGGGTCATTGAGATCACTCACCCATGTTTGTGCAATTTTTTTTGATCGTTCCCCCACTAATCCTTGGTCAGGGCCATAAATTATAATGACGCGCGCCTTGGGGTCAGGGTTTTTAACAAAGGGTTCAATCTGTTTGAAGGTTAATTTCATCGGTTAAAATAAATTTCCAATTGCGTGATAATGTTATTGGATAACGCCCTTAAACCTTGTTCACGTGCATCTTGTTCGGTGATAAAGGTTGTAAATTGCCCGGCCAAGATATTATATCCGGTTGTTGATCGGATATCGCGCACGAGCACAGCTTTGTTATTGTTTAAATCAATCAGGCGCATTGTGGTTTTCAAACGAAGTTGAGCGCGCGAGGCCTCATCATCCTTATCAATGCCGATTTCAACAATTGTTTCTTCAATCGCGGAGACATTGAGTTGATATCTTGGGTTTGAGGCATATCCTTTCCTATGAATGTGATCAATCAAATGATTGCGGACAATTTGCCCTTCACGATTGGGAATAATACCAATTTCAATATTGGATAATGCGCGCTCTGGCGATTTGGTCCCATAAACAGGCGAAAATCCGCATGCGGTTATAATAAGAAGGCCAATTAAACTTAAATATTTCATGATTAAAACCTATCATATCGCAATAATATTGAAAACCATTGACATTATAGGAATTATATCCTATAATACCTTATGACTTATTCAGATACAAACGACACGCCACCTAAACCTAAAAAATCTTATCATGATCAAATCATGATGACGGCTGCTCAGCTTAAGGCCTCAACAGATAAAAATGATGATGACACGCCGACCGAAGTTTTGATGCAACAATTAAAAACCCTAGGCCGCCTACACCATTTAATGGCAAAGGAAGCGCAATTGAAAATCAATGAAAATCGCGAGGCCTTTCAATCCATTTCAATGGCTCTTCGGGCGCAAAACCAATATTGCCGGACCGCCCTTGCCCTTCAATATTTGGAAGAAAGACAAGATAAAATGGCAAATGCGTCAAACGAACTGCAAAATGAAAATAAGTGATTAAAATCAATGAAATATATGACTCATCGCAGACGTAAAAAGATTGAAAATGCGAAAAAATTTAAGCCTTGGGAACACTCAACCGGCCCTAACACAGATGAGGGAAAGGCCATATCATCTCAAAACGCCATGAAACATGGCATGCGAAGCGCCATGATGTTGAATCTTTACAAAGCCATGGCTGACCAAAATCGATATTTGCGTGAGGTTATGCAAGGAAATCGCTTCGGGTGATGACATTTGAATATGTCGTCATTGCGAAGGAGCAAAGCGACCATGGCAATCCATACGACTCTTATCTTTAACGCGAAGCTCATAAAGTTTCGCGAAGTCAAAACGAAGAAGAATTTTTTTAAAAATTTGACAGGTTCACATTTATTTTCTATAAAAAAATATGATCAGGCCAACAAAAATAGATTTCAATAATGCACATGGGCATAAAGTTTGGCTCCAAGAGTTTGGAGATAATGGTTTGGATATTGTGTGTAAAACGGCAACTGAAATTAGAGCCGAAGGAGGGCAAGATGTTGGGCGAATTAATTGGGGAGGCGCAGAATTTAACCAAGTATATGAATCGGCGCAGCCAGATAGTCGGATAGCTGAAATTTATTTTGCAAGATTGGCCATTGATTTGAAAGTAAGTCAATCCGATGCAACAACGGCATTTCGATCTGTTGTTGGTGGCGGATCAAATTTTGGTATTGCCGTTAAAGATTTAAGAGAGAAGATCGAGAAACGTGTTCTCCGTTCTCATTACGATACGATGTTTGCGCTAAAAGGTGTGGCATGGGCAGATAATGAAACATATTCGGAAAGAGAGCTATTCCAAAAAGGCTATCGCTCTATCATTCCCGCCGATTTGTCGTTTGATTTTATGGGTGTGTAGATCCCTACAAATCAACCTGCGCTTTTAGAGCATTATCCTGAATAAATTCGCGTCTTGGCTCAACGACATCACCCATCAGGCGTGTGAAAATTTCATCGGCTTTAATGGCGTCTTGCACAGAGACTTGTAACAAAGTCCGCGCATCAGGGTCGAGGGTTGTTTCCCACAATTGGTCAGGGTTCATTTCACCCAAACCCTTGTACCGTTGCATTTGTGTCCCCTTACGGCCCAATTCAATCATGCCTTGTAACAATCCTGATGGTCCGTGAACTTTTGCGATGTCTTCGCCTTTGGATGTAATGGCCAATGTCGAGGCGAAATAATCATGCAACAAATCATGCTTTTTAGTCAGGCGAACCGCCTCTGGTGATCTGATTTGTTCGGCGGAAATACGGAAGGATTCAAACACCCCGCGTAAATTTCGGTCAAATACATATCCACCAACGGGTGTGAACGACCCAACCCATGATTTTTCATTTTTACCTGCCAAATCATTCATGCGGCCCGCAATTGCCGCGGCATGTTTTTCACCCGCCGCCATGTCATCCAAAACGGATTCATCCAACGCCCCGATATTGGCGGCCTGTTCAATGACATCCAATGATCCCGTTTTACGGACAAGGGAATCGATTGCCGCCTTAATTGGTCTGAAATCCGCCAATAATGATCGCAATTGATCGCCACTGGCCATCACTTCGCCGTTTGCGGTTATGGCACCATCGCGACAAGCCTGATCAAACAAAAAACTTTCCATTGCATCGTCATCTTTCAAATATGTTTCTGATGAATTTCCTTTTTTCACCTTATAAAGCGGGGGTTGAGCGATATAAAGATATCCACGTTCAATCAATTCCGGCATTTGCCTAAAAAAGAACGTCAGCAACAATGTCCGAATATGCGATCCATCCACGTCCGCATCGGTCATGATAACAATTTTGTGATATCGCGCCTTATCGACATTAAATTCTTCTCGACCAATCCCCGTACCAAGCGCAGTGATCAATGTTCCAATTTCTTGGGATGTTAACATGCGGTCAAATCGCGCGCGTTCAACGTTTAGGATTTTCCCACGCAATGGCAAAATTGCTTGGTTTTTACGATGACGCGCTTGTTTCGCCGATCCACCCGCTGAATCCCCCTCAACGATAAACAGCTCAGATAGCGCAGGATCACGTTCCTGACAATCCGCCAACTTCCCAGGCAAAGATGCCACATCCAACGCGCCCTTCCGACGTGTTAGATCGCGGGCTTTTCTAGCTGCCTCCCGCGCCGTTGCGGCCTCAACAATTTTACCAACAATTTTGAGCGCGTCTTTGGGGTTTTCCTCAAACCATGTGGACAATGCCTCGCCCACTGCGGATTCAACAACGGGGCGAACCTCGGAACTCACCAATTTATCTTTTGTTTGCGAGCTAAATTTTGGATCTGGGACCTTAACCGATAACACGCAGGTCATGCCTTCGCGCATATCTTCACCAGTCAACGAAACCTTTTCTTTTTTGAGCAAGCCCGTTTCATTGGCATAGGCGTTAATGGTTCGGGTAAGTGCACCACGGAAACCCGCAAGGTGTGTTCCGCCATCACGTTGGGGAATATTATTTGTAAAACACAGCATTGTTTCATGATACGCATCTGTCCATTCAATCGCGGCCTCAACCGTAATGCCATCTTGCTCACCTGTTAAAGCAATGGCAGGGCGGAAAATTGGATTTTTCGTGCGGTTTAACCATTCAACAAAGCTTTCAATACCACCCTCGTAATGAAGGACGGATTCTTTGGCCTCCTCTTCGCGCTCGTCACGGAAAATCAGGTTAACTCCGCTGTTCAAAAACGCCAATTCACGGAAACGATCTTCCAATGTTGCGAAATCAAAAACCGTTTGTGTAAATGTTTCTGTGGAAGGTAAAAATGTTAATTCCGTCCCTTTTTTGCCATTGGCATCGCCAACGACTTCCAACGGGGCAACGGCCACACCATGTTTGAATTTTATAAAATGTTCTTTGCCTTCGCGCCAAATACGCAAGGTTAACCATTCGGACAAGGCATTCACAACCGATACACCAACACCGTGAAGCCCGCCAGAAACCTTATAAGAATTTTGGTCAAATTTACCACCAGCATGCAATTGCGTCATAATGACTTCGGCGGCGCTGATTCCCTCTTCGCTGTGCATACCAACGGGAATACCGCGCCCGTTATCGTTCACGGTCACGGACCCATCGGCATTCAATGTAATCAAAACACGGTCACAATGCCCCGCCAGTGATTCATCAATCGCGTTATCGATAACCTCGTAAACCATATGGTGCAAACCCGACCCATCATCGGTATCACCAATATACATTCCAGGACGTTTTCGAACGGCGTCCAGCCCCTTTAAAACCTTAATGGAATCGGCGCCGTATTCAGCGTCATTTTTTGCGTTAATTGCGATTTGTTCTGCCGTGTTATCAGCCATGTTTATACCCTTTAAATTTATCTGTTTAATATAGACAAATTTCGGGTTAAACCCTAATCATTTATTGGGTTTTATCCCCATTTATGAAGGATTAGTTATCTCATTCTAAGTACGTCTGTAATAGATGGCGGAAGAGGTTTTTGATTTTGACTTTTAAGCCATTCTTCATACATTGAGAACATACCTGCTTCTGCCATATACTCTCGACCTTCTTCACCAATATACCAATAATTTTCAATAAAGAATTCGATTGATAATTCGATATCAGGGATAATTTCAATAGCCTTTAATATTGATTTTTTACCAAATGATAACCATATACCATTGCGTAGATCATCAATGTCAATGTCACTAACTGCATTAAATAGCTGACACAAACCTTCAATATCGTTTTGATCTATAGAGTGAGACAATCGCGCGTTGGCAAATTCTATTAATGCTTTTTTCTGAGCAACATAATGATCTTCACCATCTATGCCATAAAGTTGACTTCTTACATGCCTGGGAATAGCTTGATAAGCTTCGTCAGAGCATAATGAAATTATAGTTGGCAAAAGTTTTGGGTAATCATCACATAACTCCATCCAATCAACCGTGTTATCGGCCTCGTTATGAAATTGGTTGTTGCGTAAATGAACCTGAAATCGATGTCCGTGTTTGTTACAAATCACCAAAAGATTATCAGAATAATCATCAAACGCATTACCTGTATGACCAAATGTATCAAAATTCCAGTCACCTTCATCATGTTCAAATTCGGCCGTGCACCATGACGTTCCCTGCCCAAAGGCATAGGCCGCATCCACATTTTGTATGTGAACAATCATATAATCATCATTGGCATGCTTAATTTCAAAATCAGGCTGAATATTTCTTAATGTAAAAAGGGGTATCGTAAATGATGGTTTCCCTTGCCACGGTTGCGGTAATTCGGATCGTTCATAACCAGCGGCATCAAGGGCGTTGATGAAGATATCCAATCCTTCACGCGGTATATGTGGTTCGGCCAAAGCCTTGGCTTCCTGAATTGTTTTAACGCCGAAAACATCAAACCCACTTCCATCTTGTTTATTTCTTGCTAAAAGATAACCGCGCATCGCATAGGAAATATCTGAGTCCCAGTCTTCATCTTTCCATTGCCACTCGGTCTTAAGGTCGTTCCAACTATTCACAAGCCAGCGCATATAAGCAGGAGCACAATAACCGATACCCGTTGCTGAAAACGTGATGCGTTCGCTCTCCGGTTTTTCTCGTTCTCGTCTTTCACGTTCAATACGGTTTCTGGTAGAAATAATCAAATTGTCTTCAATCATCATATCAGCAAAATCATTAATGATGGCGTCGACAACCATATCAATTTGCTCTTCAAATTGAGTCATATGAGCTTCTAGTTCAGTATTAAATTCTTCCCAAGTGCCGTAACTGGATCGACTATCATCTGTAAGATATCGGTATTGTTTTTGAAATCGTTTTGCTTCTCTAATGAATTTCTCTCCCTCATCACTTTCAACCATCATCATCAATGATCCAGAGATACCCATGCCATTATCATTCTCACCTTCGTTTGTTATATAATTATAAGGAAGACCAGCAATCGCAACCTGCCTTCGCAATTGCTTGATCAATTTATTTGGATAAGACGACACATCGTTAAAATCTTTTTCTACCATAATTACAGATTAATAAACATATTTTTAACGCATGTCAATTTATTGGCATAAAAGAAAAACCCCTAGATTTTCTAGGGGTTTTAACAAAAGAAATTAATTAAGAAAATCTACTCTCTATTACCGATCAGGCTGAGGATAAATTGGAAGATCATGATGAAGTTGATATAGAGGCTTAATGCGCCCATCACTGCCATCTTATTATTCATGTCTTCGTGACCACGCGTGGATGAATATGTTTCCTTTATATTCTGCGTGTCATACGCGGTTAAAAGCGTATAAATACCAACACCCGCAACCGAAATAATAAATTGCAACATGGATGACCCAAGGAAAATATTCACCACCGCCGCAATTAAAATACCAATCACACCCATGATCAGGAACGATCTAAATTTACTCAAATCCGTTTTTGTCACATATCCGTAAACCGATGTTGCCGCAAATGTTGCCGCGGCAATAAAAAATGCGCGTGCAATATCCGCCCCTGTATAGGCCAGAAATACAACGGATAGTGACGCACCAAAGACAGCAGAAAACAGGAAGAACATTGTTTTTAGTTGCCCCGCCGATTTTGTCATCACGGCCTTGTGCGAAAATCCGAACCAGATGAACGCCAAGGGCGCAAACATCACAACCCATTTTAAGGGCGTGCCAAACAACAAATTAATCGCCGCAGGCCAATTTGCAATTGCAAATGCAACAAGCCCAGTTAAAACCAAACCAAGGCTCATAACATTATAAACACCGCGAAAATGATCGCGTAGGCCTTCATCATAAGCCGTAGCAGTTGATCTTGTTTTTGTATTCATCATATTCATCGTTTAATTTCCTCCTTAACAATGACGTATTTGCTCTATATCATATATTAATAAATTGTGGCAATTCAATGAAAACCGACACGAAAGTTATTTATATGCGTTTATTTTCCATTTTTACCTTTTTATTATTTGCAATTCCATCGATTGCATCGGCGCAGATATCATATGATCCCGATCCGCCAGAGGCATTGGAGAGAATGGTCGAACAAGGCAGCCAAGTTTTTTACCTTGGCGAATTTGAAGGGATGAAAGGATGGGCGTTGATACGCGAAGGGAAGCCTGAATTTTTCTATCAAAATCGTGAGGGAACGGCTCTTATCATGGGTCTCATGTTCAATCAAGATGGTGAAATGGTCACAATGGGTCAATTGCGCGCCCTTTATCAAGAGGTCGGTGATGACATGTATGCCGTGACAGGCGGTGCAATTTCAAATTTACCATCATCGGATGAAATCGCATCTGTCACCAATCCAGTTGTTACACAAAATCAAGAAACGCAACCATCAAAGCCTATGGTGACCGAGGCCAATTTAACACCTGCAAAACGTATGTATGCCGATTTATTGGCATCCAATTGGGTGACGCTTAATCCAAATGGACAACATGATATTTTCGCATTTATTGATCCAGATTGCCCGCACTGTAAGGCTTTTCTTCGTGATGCTGAACCTTTCATGACGGATGATGGATTACGCCTTCGTATTATTCCTATTGGAATGTCTGACCCCGCGTTAAAAAAGGCGGCCTTATTATTGGCTTCTGCAAATCCTGAAGAACGATTAATGGCCTATGCTAAGGGCGATCAAACGCAATTAAATGCACCAGACAATATCAATACGGCGGGTGTTGAATCCAATGTCACCATGATGTTTAAGCATGGGTTTGATGTTACGCCCATTATTGTTTACCGCACGAACAAAGGTGAAATTCGTATGATCCGCGGGAAACCATCGGATTATAATATGGTGATCAATGACATCGTCGAAAATTAATACCTTAAAAGATCAATTATTAAAAACGGGGCGGCGATTGGCACGCCCCGATTTATTGTTTTGGACATTGCCATACCTGATGATCCTCATTTTTGTGGGGACAATTGCCCAAAAATCAATGGGATTATACGAGGCGCAAAAGATGTTTTTTTCATCTTTTTGGTTTTTTTGGTATGGCGTGCCTTTGCCTGGTGGATACAGTGTTCTGGCGTTTATGACATTGAATTTAGTGTGCAAATTTTTATTTCTCAGCCCATGGACAAAGGCCAAAATCGGCATTCATATTATTCATCTTTCCATCATTATTTTATTTGTTGGCGGGTTATTAACCGCAATCACAATGAAAGAAGGTTATATCGCGTTGAGCGAAGGGCAAAGCGGATCGTCCGTAAATGATTACCATGAACGCACTATGACTTTCACAAATGATGATAACCAAATCGCCATGTCTTTTTATGATTTAAAAAACACCACTATTAGCGATTTGCCTTTTAACGTTAAAATATTAAAAACATGTGTGAATACCGCCATTCGCCCGCGTGAAAATTTGGATGCCAATAATAATGAAGGCATCGGCGCGGCGTCTATGGCGGAAATGGTATGTGCCGATCCGTTTGTAGAAAATGAACGTAATATCGCTGGCGTGACCTATCGCGTCAGTGGCGCAGATGAAGGCCAAAATGGGATTTACATTGCCTTTGAAACACGCCAAACGACTGATCAAATTAATGGGTATGATGTTCGCCTTGACCGTGAAAATCGTGCCCTGCCTTTTTCTGTTACGCTTAATCGATTTCAACGCGATGTTTATCCGGGGACAAACATGCCCCGCGATTATGAATCGCGTGTGACCATCCAAGATGGCGATATCATATGGCCCGCCGTGATTTCCATGAATGAGCCTCTGCGGTATGGAGGCTATACTTTTTATCAGGCCTCGACATTGATTGACCAAGATGGACAGGCCGTATCGGTGTTAAGCGCGGTGCGTAACCAAGGATGGATATTCCCTTATATCAGTGGAATTTTATTGGCGGTTGGGCTGCTTATTCATATTTTTATGCGGGTGAAAAAGACATGACCTTACTCTACCATCGTCATTCCGGCGCAGACCGGAATCCATTTCAAAAAGTTACGCTATGGCTACTATGTATTGTGGCCTTCGCCACAATGACGACTGCTCAATTAAATGCCGCCGAACCGAGCATGGATCATTTCGGTGCATGGCCTGTTTTGCATGATGGGCGTGTGAAAACAATGGAAAGTTTTTCGCGGTCCGTCTTTCATGACATTGCGGGAACGGATCATTTAAATGGATTAAATGCAACGCAATGGATGGCGACAACTTTATTCGACCCGGCCTCAACAATTTCCGATCCTTTTATTAAAATAAATCGGACAACAATTTTGGAATTGCCCAATCGTGATACAAAATATTATTCAATGAACGAGGTTATGACGGCACTGACCCCACATCAGGATTTATTGATGAATTTAGAAAAGATGGATCCAGCGCGCCTGTCCGCCCCTCAAAAGGAGTTATTGAAAATTTATCGGGCGGTGTCCCTCTATAATCAAATCATTCAATCATTCAGCGCGATTTTGCCTCTGGCTGGATCGGATAAGGCATTTATTGGCGGAGGTGGCTCACGCGCTCAACGCGCCTTGATTGCTGAAGGCGGTGCGGGGAACACTCTCCTCAAAATCATTCCAACCGATAATCCATCAATGCCAATGATATCTGTGTGGCAGGCGATCAATGATGATGTTGAGACACCGATTATTTCCACTCTCAAATCCATGGCAAGTGATTGGAACGCTGGCGATTATGATGCGTGGAACATGAGCGCGGAACAGGTTAAATTGGTTTTGGACGATACACATGGCACAACCTCGTGGCGCCTCACCCTTGAACATTATTATGTGACCATGCAACCCATGATCTGGGTGATGGTGTTTTATGTTTTGGGCGTGGCCTTGGCGTATTTTAAACCGTTAATCGCAAGTGGTTTCATAGGGTTAGGCTTCATAATCCATATAGGGGCGTTACTGTTCCGATCGCTCATTTTATCGCGTCCACCCACCGGAACACTCTATGAAACATTATTATTTGGATCCGCGATTATTGTTTTGGTTGGGCTGATTATCTATTTCAAAAACCGTAACCATATTTTGTTTTTATCGGTGTGCGCCGGCTCTGCTGCATTTTTACTGTATGTGTCGCGAGGATTTATTCAGGGGGATAGTTTGAATGTGTTGGTGGCGGTTTTAAACACCAATTTCTGGCTGTCCACCCACGTCACATGCATTATTATCGGGTATGCATTTTGTGTGATGGCGGCGATGATTGGGCATGTTGTGTTGTGGAATGACCGATCCCCGGTCGAAAAATTAATGGTCCCAATGACATTGGCGGCGTTATTATTCACATCCGTTGGAACGTTATTGGGTGGCATTTGGGCAGATCAATCATGGGGGCGTTTTTGGGGATGGGATCCAAAAGAAAACGGCGCGTTATTAATTGTCCTATGGTTGATATGGATTTTACATGGACGCATATCGGGGCATTTTCAAAGGCGCAGCTTTGCCGCCGCCTTGGCGTTAACAAATATTATGGTTGCCCTGACATGGTTTGGCGTGAATTTATTGGGTGTGGGTCTACACAGCTATGGCTTTATCGAAGGCATCGCATGGGGATTGGGCAGTTTTATTGTTATTCAAATCTCAGTTGTAAGTGGATTATATTGGCGGAGCTATAAACGATGCTCAAAAACCTAATTCTTGCATCATGCGTTGTGATTTTTGCCGCGATTGTGACATTTGGTTTGGATCATTATTTCAAAACCAATCGTGGTGATTTTTTTGTGCTTGAACAGGGGCAAGCCGTTCCTGATTTTACGTTTGAAACAATTGATGGTGACACATATTCACTATCTGATTTTTCCAATCAGACAATCCTTATCCATTTTTGGGCATCATGGTGTGCGCCATGTGTTGTCGAATTTCCAGAGCTTGTTGAACTGGCGAAAAAACGCGATAACGTCACTATTCTGGCCTTTTCATCCGACAGGACAAAGGCCGCAATTGACCGATTTATAGAACAGGATTTACCCGATAATTTCAAAATCATTCATGACAAAGATCAAACAATCACAGAGGGCAAATTCAGCGTTTTTCGCCTGCCCGAAACATATATCCTTAAACCCAATATGATTATGAATCGCCATATTGCTGGCGCCTATAAAGGGTGGGTTGATTTAGACTTATAATCGCCACATTTTATTCAGATACTGTACACTTATTCATATAAGTTGAAGGGGGAAGTTCATGTTAAAATCACTGTTTATTATGGCGTTTGCCGTTTTTGGAATACTGTCATCTGCGCAGGCCGATGATCATATAGGCATGAAGCCATTGGCCAATGACACAGATAAACCAACAATCGCATTATTCCACGCCGATTGGTGTGGGTCGTGCAAAATTATGGATCCTAAGCTTGAAGAAGCAATGTCTATGTTAGATAATAAAGACGCGCTGAAAGTCGTTAAATTTGACCTGACTGATGATAAAACAAAGGCCAAATCGGCGGCAATGGCGGCGGAAAATAATTTAACGGATTTGTATAATGCCAAGGCACCAAAAACTGGTTTCGCAGTTTTGGTGAATGAGTCTGGTGAAAATCCAATGACAATTACAAAGGCGGACAGCATCGAAGTGATTAAGGCAAAATTAGAAACCTACATCGCGACAAGATCATAATTAACCATGAATAAAATCTTCACCCTTTTTCTGGTCTTATTTTTTGCACTGCCTACGCATGCGAAAGACCCATACGTCACATTGGATGTTTTCGCATCACAAAGTGCGGTTAAAAAGGGCGAGGATATTCAAATTGCCATCCGCCAAAATATATTTGATGGGTGGCATACTTATTGGACGAATGCGGGGGATTCGGGCGAACCCATGTCAATCATTTGGGATTTGCCGAATGGTGTGAAGGTGGGTGATATACAACACCCTACGCCAAAACGCATCAATTATGATCCCTTGGTGAATTTCGGGCATTACGGACAACCGATATTTACACAAACATTATCCGTATCCGATGATTTTGAGGGGGAAAGACTAACCCTGAAGGGTGATGCATTTTGGTTGGTTTGTGATGATATATGTATTCCTGAAGAGCAAAAAATTAGCCTTATTATTCCCATTGGTGAAGGCATGCCAATCAATCAAGATGTTTTTGAGCAAGCTAAAGACTCACAACCTGAAATCGTTCAGTGGCAAAGTGATTTTTCAGTTAATGGCGCTGAAGCTATCCTAAATGTTGAGATTCCAACGGATCTGCATAATCAATTCACAGATGTTGAAATCTTTCCTTATGATTGGGGATTAATACTGCCAACATCCGATGTCATGGCAGATATTGCCGATAATTCAATCACCTTTACGGCATCCGCTGGTGATCGTGGTTTGGACGATATTAAACAGACTGAATTTGTTTTAAAAACGGGGAATGATGCCTATCTCATTACGGTACGTACAGGCAACGTACAGATACATAATTATAATGATACAAACCTAATCTTTATCCTGCTATTCGCCTTTATTGGTGGATTAATTTTGAACCTGATGCCTTGTGTGTTTCCTGTCCTATCGATGAAGGCGCTATCGCTGGTGAAGTTATCAGACAAGGAAAAATCACATGCTCGTAAAAGTGGTCTAGCCTATACGGCAGGGATCATCCTGTCTTTCGTATTGATTGCAGGGATATTAATTATATTAAAAGGTGCGGGTGAAACAATCGGATGGGGTTTTCAATTGCAAAACCCGTATGTTGTTACCGCACTTGCGACATTGCTATTCCTGATCGGTTTAAACTTGCTCGGTTTGTTTGATATCCATGGTCGGTTCACCAATATCGGATCAAAATTGACGACAGGCAATGACACCAAATCATCCTTTTTCACAGGGGTGCTGGCAACATTGGTGGCAACGCCATGCACCGCGCCATTTATGGCATCCGCGATTGGTTATGCCCTCACCCAATCCGCTATTGTCGGGTTATTGGTGTTTGCGGTTTTGGGGTTAGGCTTGGCGTTTCCGTATTTGTTACTAACGTACATGCCGGTGATCCAAAGAATACTACCCCGCCCTGGTGCATGGATGGATACATTTAAACAGGCCTTATCATGGCCGATGTTTGCATCCACGATATGGTTGGTATGGGTTTTGATTCAGCAAGCAGGCGATTTAGCCGCGATTTATATCCTTGGCCTATTTTTGACGATTGCATTCATTATTTGGTTTATGGGTAAGGCTCAATCTAAATTATGGCGCGTCATCGTGGTGGCGTTTTTGGCGGGTGTATTTGTGGCGTACGCGTCCGTTCTGTCACCAAAAGTTGATATGAATTATGAACCATTTGATCAAATCAAATTAGATCAAATGATAGCCGATGACCCTGATCAAGCCGTGTTCATTAATATGACTGCGGCATGGTGTATTACATGTTTGGTGAATGAACAAACGTCATTGTCCCAACCATCAGTCAAACAAGCATTTGAAGACCAAAATATTGTATATATGAAGGGTGATTGGACCAATCGTGATGAAAATATCACAAAATATCTGGAATCCCATGGACGAAACGGGGTTCCGCTCTATGTCTTTTATGGTGCGCAGGGTGATAACGGCGAAAGACCAACCCCTGTTTTATTACCGCAAATTTTAACAGCCGATATTATTTTAAACACTATCAAAAAAGGAGACTAAGACTATGAAAAAACTACTTTTAACAACTGCACTTGTTGTATGGACAAGCGCATCAGCAATCGCTGCACCTGTTGTGGGTGAGGCCGCGCCAATTTGGACGGGAATGGATACCAACGGTGTTGAGCATAATCTGACTGACTTTAAGGGCAAAACGGTGATCATGGAATGGACAAATCACGAATGCCCGTATGTTGTAAAACATTACGACAGTGGAAATATGCAGTCATTACAAAAAGAAGCCACAGATAACGGCGCGGTTTGGGTTACGATTGCATCATCTGCAGAAGGTAAGCAAGGGCATGTTACTGCGGAAGAGGCCAACGCCATTATGGAAGAGGTTGGTTCAAATGCAACGGCGCGTATATTGGATGCCTCTAGCGAAATCGGCCAGATGTATGACGCCAAAACAACACCGCATATGTTTGTTGTGGATCCCGAAGGAACATTGGTTTATGCGGGTGCAATCGATTCTGACCCATCGTTTAAACAAGACGGCATTGCGGACGCCACGAACTATGTGAAGGCCGCATGGGAAGCCGTCGCCGCAGGCGAACCCGTTGAAGTTTCCTCAACACAACCTTATGGATGTTCGGTTAAATATTAATATATGAAACTATTTTTATATATATTGTTGGCTATTCCGCTATTTATAGCGGGATGCCTTCCTCAAAAA
>JAUHXB010000007.1 GCA_030427215.1 Alphaproteobacteria bacterium
TCATCATACCATATTTTTATTGAATCAACATTTCTTGGAACAGGACATCATTGACCTTTACCGGGTGGGCGGCGATGTTGACGCGATAAAGCAATTCTTGGCGCAAACGATAAATCCCCGCCGATCCACGCAAATCTTCAACCCGCATTTCGCGTAAATAGGTTTGGAATTGGTCAATGACACGCGGTGTTATCGCCTCAATCTCAGGCAATTTCGTTTGATCTGCGATTTCCAATTGAACTTTTAGCTTTAAAAACCTTGTCCCCTGCGCCGATGATAAATTCACGATTAAATCGGGAAGAGCGTAAAAGCCGGCGTTTGCGTTTTTTGCTTCTTCTTCCTCTGCGGCGATTTCTTCTTCGGTTTTTTCTGGGGCTTCGACTTCAACATCATCGCCACCACCGATTACGCCTGTAAAAAATAATCCAGCACCAATTCCAAGCAATAGGATAGGGAGGATTATCATCAAAAGTTTTTTATTTAGGCCGCCTTTGGCTTTACCGTCTTCTCCTTCTTCGCCTTCTGTTGCAGTGTCTTCTGATTCATTGACGTCTTCTTCAGCCATTATTATGTGCCCTTATAGTTTGATATTTATTAAAGTGTAATAAAACCATGGCTGTCATGCAATCAATCAGTTTTGGCACGCGCCTTGCAAATCTCTCGTCAGATAATTTTATTTAGGATGAGGAAACAGTCATGGAAAATGCACTTTATGTTGGATTATCAAGGCAAACGGCCTTGCGCCAACAAATGAATGTGGTCGCAAACAACATTGCAAATGTGAATACGCCGGGGTTTCGCGCGGATAAAATGTTGTTCGAAGAATATATTCAAACGCCAAAACCAACAAATGAAGAGTTATCTATGGTTTTGGATTATGGTCAATACAAAGACGTAGCGCCAGGGGCAGTGCGTGAAACAGGAAACGCATTGGATGTAGCATTAGAAGGTCCCGCCTTTTTCATGGTGGAAACGGCCGCGGGGACACAATATTCGCGTGCGGGTAATTTTGCCCTGAATAATAATCGCGAATTGGTCAACGCGGCGGGAAATCCCGTTTTGGATAATGGGCAGGGGCGGTTGGTTATTCCAGCCAATGTGCGTGAAATTACAATCACAACCGATGGACAAATTACGACTGATCAAGGGGCCGTTGGTCAAATTGGAATGGTTGAATTTGCCAATGTACAAAATTTACGCCCAACTGGCGCGGGGTATTATGCAACGGTTGATAATGAACAACCTATACCCGCGGAAAATACAAAAATGCGACAAAATATGTTGGAAGGGTCAAATGTTCAGGCCGTTTTGGAAATGACGGATTTGATTGAAATTTCAAGACAATATCAATCGGCTACGAAGTTTATGCAGAATGAACATGACCGCCAACGTGACACAATTCAAAAATTAACAGAGATGAGATAAGAAAACTTTTTAGGAGGATAAAACTATGCTTTCACTAGATATCGGCGCAACAGGGATGCTTGCCCAACAATTACATGTCAATGTGATATCGAACAATATCGCGAACATGACAACGGCGGGCTATAAACGCCAACGCCCTGAATTTCAGGATTTGATTTACCAAAACAAACAACGCCCCGGGTCAACATCATCCGATGTCGGAACGCTTGTTCCATCAGGAATTCAAATTGGTCTGGGTGTTAAACCGGGGTCTGTTTACCGCATTATGGAGCAGGGGTCGTTTGAGGTCACAACAAACGAGCTTGATTTAGCCATCGCAGGAAAAGGATTTTTCCAAGTGCAACTACCCAGTGGTGACACGGCCTATACCCGCGCTGGTAATTTCGGCATTAATAATAACGGTGATATGGTGACATCGCAGGGATATTTGCTTGAACCCAATATTAATATTCCAGAGGATGCCCAAGATACAATCATCAATAATTCCGGTGAGGTTTTGGTGAAATTACCGGGACAAACGGCCTATGCCAACCAAGGGCAAATTCAATTGGCTATTTTCGCCAATGAAGGTGGATTGGAAGCGATCGGTGATAATTTATTCCTAGAAACAGAATCATCCTCAACCCCGACAACAGGAAATCCGAATGAAGAATCGTTTGGAAAATTGGAACAAGGGATTTTGGAAAATTCTAACGTTGATGTGGTGGAGGAAATCACAAGGTTGATTACCGCGCAACGTGCCTATGAAATGAATTCAAAAGTCATCCAAACATCAGATGAGATGATGGGTACAGTGTCAAATATGCGATAGTGCCTTTAATGAACAATAATATTGAAACACCGCATGAGGCGGTGTTTTTTTAATCAAAAATCATACTATACGTTAAATTTTTAGTTTGGCATGGTTTATGCAATTTTAATGGATATCAGATGGAAATAGGAGTGAGTTAATCATGAAAGACTTTATTAAATTTGCCGGAAACACCGCCAAGGTTTTGGCTTTTGTCGCCGTAATGATTATTTGCATGGCGTATTTTATCGCCAGCATCAATGAAACCATGGCGGCCACACCTGCCAAAAATGTAACGGTGACGGGGGCAAATATCACGGTCGGTGATGTTTTTCCCGATGCCCCCAAAAAACACGCCGCCTTTGTTTTGGCCCCTGCGCCAAAGCCGGACACGACATTAACATGGGACGCGCAAACCTTAAATCGGATCGCCAGATCTTTTAATCTTAATTGGAGAGCGTCTGTCACGGATCAGGTGCATATCCGTCGTTTGGCCTCTGTCATTGATGAAAATATGATTAAGGATGCGATTATAGAGTCGTTGAGCGATGAAGGTTTAAGTCACAAAAACGATTTGGAATTTGTCGGGTCATCAATTGAAATTTTATTGTCTCATGATTTGGAACCGTCTGTGACTGTCATATCGTCATCTTACAACCAATCGCGCAATACATTTTCGGCAACATTGCAAACGCCAGATAATCGTGTGCGTCAATTTACTGGTGTTGCGCACGCCGTTGTACAAATCCCCGTTTTAAATACACCTGCCCGTCGTGGTGATCATATCAGGCAATCCATGATTACGATGATGGATGTCCGGGCAGATATGGTGGATGATAATATGGTTTTAACATCGGATGAATTGGTAAACATGTCACCGCGCAAAATTATACGAGCAAACGCCCCCATCACGGTGAAAGACCTTGTGAAACCCACAATGGTGAAACGCGGTGATTTGGTCACGATGCAATTGCAAAAAGGCCCAATACAAATTACCGCCCTTGCCAAGGCCTTACAAACAGGGACAAAGGGCGACATGATCCGTGTCATGAACATGGATAGTAAAAGAACATTAGAGGCAAAGGTCACGGGCCTTCGCGAAGCAACGGTTTATAATTAAGGAAGGATTAAAAATCATGAAAAATTTAATTATTTCAACTGCATTAGTTCTATCATTAAGTGCGTGTTCATCCATTGAACGATTATCGCGCGTTGGGGAAACGCCTGAATTTTCAAGGATTGAAAATCCACAAGACAAACGAGGATACAAACCCGTATCCATGCCGATGCCTGAACCAGAAGTCGCAACACGCGAAATGAATTCACTATGGTCATCCAACCGCAGTGCCTTTTTCGAAGATCAACGCGCCAAAGATATCGGTGACATTTTAACCGTCACAATCGACATGGAAAATGAAGCCGAAATGGAAAGCACGTCATCAAGGTCGCGTTCCGCAGGTGAAAATGCGGGTATTAATAACCTTGCTGGGTTTGAAGATACTTTATCGTCAAAATTACTGCCTGACGGCGCAAACCTTGCGACATTATTGGATTTAAACAGTACATCAAATAACAATAACACCGGATCAACGGAAAGCGAAGATGAATTAACATTGCGCGTTGCCGCCGTTGTCTCTCAAATTCTGCCCAATGGAAATATGGTGATTACAGGCCGTCAGGAAGTCCGCGTTAACTACGAAAAGCGTATTTTAGAGGTCGCAGGCGTTATCCGCCCCGAAGATATAGGGATTGATAATTCCATTGCCCATGACAAAATCGCCGAAGCCCGCATTGGTTATGGCGGAAAAGGATATATCAGTGATGTTCAAAAACCACGCCTCGGTCAAGAAATTTTAGATATCTTTATGCCGTATTAATATGAGGGCAATAAATGGGATTTAAATCGATCCCATGGATCTTATCCGTGCCTTTGAATGGATTTCATTTTGTGACATGACACCTGTTTGCGGGCGCACGCGTTCAATGACTGTGCGAACATAAGGGCGGATCATGGGTGAGGTGACGATAACGGGATTAAGCCCTTGCATGCTGAAATCATCGTATTTTTCACTCACACGTTTGATAAATTCCTGTAATTTTGTTGGGGCCATGGCCAGTTGTTTGTCCTCGCCATCCCCGATAAGGCTTTCCAGAAACGCTTGTTCCCATTCGGCGGTGATGGTCACCAATTGAACCTCGCCATCCATATTCGCATATTGATCACATATTTGACGGGCAAGGCGCGAGCGCACATGTTCCGTCATTAGCCCAATATTTTTGGTATAATTGGATGCCTCGGATACACCTTCCAAAATTGTTGGTAAGTCACGAATGGACACACGTTCAGCCAATAGGTTTTGAAGAATACGTTGCAAAGCGGTGATAGAAATCTGCGCGGGGATAACATCCGCGATCAATTTTTGGAATTGTTCGGGTAATTCATCCAATAATTTTTGCGTTTCTGTATAAGACAATAAATCTTGCATATTATCTTTAATAATTTCTGTTAAATGTGTTGTCACAACGGTTGCGGCATCGACAACGGTATATCCTTTGATATTCGCCTCTTCTTTATATTGATCATCAATCCACATGGCGGGAAGGCCAAATGTCGGTTCGGTTGTGCTTTCACCCGGTAATGTTATTGGTTCACCGCTGGGGTCCATGCATAACAACATACCTGGTCGAACGGATGATCCGCCCGCCACAATTTCTTTTATCCGAACATTATAATCATTGGCCTGCAATTGAAGATTATCCTGAATGCGAACAGAGGGCAGGATGAATCCCATTTCTTCCGCCAATTGACGGCGAAGCCCCTTAATCTGGTCTGTCAGGCGATTTCCCGTTTCCGAATTGACTAGTGACAGAAGCCCATACCCTAATTCAAGGCGGATATTATCAATGGCCAATGTTTGTGCGATTGACTCTTCCTCTGGTTTCGCAAGTTGGTGTTGGGGATCGGCCTCTATGGCCAATTGGCGCTCAACCTCTTTTTCTGTTTCAACTTTTTTGAAACTAAGCCACGCTAAAGCCCCCGAACACACACCTAAAAACAAAAAGGGCAGGGGCGGAATTCCCGGCAGAACAGATAGTAAAACCATCAAAACAGATGTGAGCGCAAGGGCGCGCGGATATTTCCCAAATTGACTGAATAATGCGGATTGGGTTGTACCGGATACACCGCCCTTGGAAACCAGAAGGCCAGCCGCGATGGACACAACAAGGGCAGGAATTTGTGATACAAGACCATCACCAACGGTCAGCATGGTATAGCTTGCGGCGGCATCTGCCATGCTCATATTCATTTGCGCCGTACCGATTATAATACCGCCAATGATGTTAATGAGCGTGATGAGAAGACCTGCAATTGCATCCCCGCGGACAAATTTCGCCGCACCATCCATTGATCCGAAAAAGTTGCTTTCTTCTTCTAATGTTCTACGACGTTCACGGGCTTCTTCTTCGGTGATCATGCCAGCCGACATGTCCGAATCAATCGCCATTTGTTTTCCGGGCATGGCGTCCAATGAAAAACGAGCCGCGACTTCGGCAATACGCCCTGATCCTTTTGTAATCACAACGAAATTCACAAGGATCAAAATGGCAAACACGATTAATCCAATAACGTAATTATCCTGCATGATAAATCCGCCAAATGCGCCGATTACATCCCCTGCGGCCATTGGTCCTTCATGTCCATTAGCAAGGATTAAACGAGTGGAGGCTAAATTAAGCGCAAGGCGTAACATGGTTACAATCAACAACACCGTTGGAAATGTTGAAAAATCCAAGGGCCGTTCCAAAAATAATACGGTCATTAAGACCATCACCGAAATGGTCATGGATAACGCCAAAGACATATCCAACAACCATGTTGGCATTGGAAAAATTAAGACGGTAATAATAGCAACAATACCAAGAGCGAGGAGAATATCCCCCCTAAAAATAGAACTTCTCAATCCCGCAATTGTAAGTCCGCCTGATGATGGTTGTACATCTGCCATAAATTCTATTCTACGTGAATAAACTTTAAACGCAAAAGGGGAAATCACCTCTTTCCAAAGTTAAAAAATCTGATATTCATGGGCGAATGTTATCAAAGACTTTTTCAAAGACATGGCCGTTATTTTTTGGGCTTGGCATGATGATGATTGCCAATGGGTTGCAAGGCACATTATTGGGGCTTCGTGCATCCATTGAGGAGTTCTCTGTTTTAACAACAGGGTTGATCATGTCGTCATACTATTTTGGGTTTTTGGCCGGATCATGGAACGTTCCAAAATTCATTTCACAGGTCGGACATATTCGTGTTTTCGCCGCGCTGGCGTCTCTTGCATCAACGACTGTTTTGATGCATGGCGTATTCGTTGATCCATTTTTATGGTTTTTTATTAGGGCTTTAACAGGTTTTGCGTATGCGGGGCTTTACCTTGTTGTTGAAAGTTGGTTGAATGATGCGGCAACCAATAAAAACCGCGGAACAATCATGGGGGCATACATGGTTGTAACATTTTTGGGAATGTCATTAGGGCAGGGATTATTAAATTTTGCAGACCCCAGTCAAATTCAATTATTTGTCATCGTGTCGATTTTGGTTTCACTCGCCCTTGTGCCTATTGCCCTAAGCCGTCGTCCAGCCCCGGATTTTAGTGTCAATGAAACAATTAAAATTTCAACAATTTGGAAACGATCACCGCTTGGGATTTTGGGAACGATTATGGGTGGTTTAACATCCGCGGCAATTTTCTCTATTGGGCCAATATTTGCGTTGGATATTGGGCTATCTACAGCCGCCATTTCCGGATTTATGGCGTCATTCTTGATCGGTGCCATGATTTTTCAAATGCCTATTGCGTGGGTATCTGACCACATGGATCGTCGTAAAATGATCATTGCCCTTGGCGCATTATCGGCCGTGACTTCATTTGGGTTGATGATCACGCCACCATCATCATTCATTTTATATTTTGGCGTTATGGCGTTGATTGGCGGTGTGTCCATGCCGATTTACAGCCAATGTATCAGCCACGTAAACGATCATTTGTCCCCACGGCAATTTGTCGCGTCCAGCAGTACATTATTATTATTGAACGGCGCAGGTGCGGCTGTTGGACCGTTATTGGTTACAGGGATCATGCAAATTTTTGGTGTTGATGCCTATATTGTCTTTTTAATATGCGGGTTTTCCGTCATTGCCGTTTTTGGAATTTACCGAAGCTTCCGCGTTGATGCAGTCCCATTGGAAGACCAAAACGACGCGATCCTTATGCCCGCCCGCGGTTCATCATTCTCCATTTATCAGGATGATTAAGGCGTTGGTGTAAAAGGTTTTTTTCGTTTTAAACAATCAATAAATTGTTCGGATGAAATTGGTGCAGCGATGAACATATCACGGACTTGACGATGCGCGCGGACCTCATCGTTAAATGGCATGACACCAGATGGTAAATTTCTTCTTTCTGGTGCACCTGTTAATCCGTCAATAGTAAGGCATTTATAACCTCTTTCAGATGCGCCCATCAATGTCGCATTAACGCATCGAGAATCAATCACGCCAATGGCAGCGACTGTTTCAATAGGTTGTTTATCAGGTTTTTGAAATATGACTTGACCATCATATTCAAGATATTGTTCTAAACTTAACTCGCGATATCTGGATTTTGGATAACCAAATCTCAGTATTGAATCCACATGAAAGACAGAGGGATGAAATTTTAATAACCTCGGTTCTCCTCCTTCTGGTCTAACAACGTGAAGCCCATGTCCATTTGTATGCTCTACACATAGTTCTACGAAGTCTTCGCTTTCCGCATAAGGTGAGTTGCAGGCATATCCTCGTAGACCTTTTGCTTCGGACATTTGCGTCCAAATAATATTGTGCGCAGGCAGATATTTGCGAGCTTGGTCTATGAAGTCAACAGCATCATGACATAGTTGATCTGCCTGGCTGACATCCCAATTGAGCTTTTGCGCTACATCTGATTCAGGATCACAATAACCCCTTTGTAAATCGATAATTAGGAGTGCCGTTGTTTTGGGATTTCCATCCCAATAATCTTGTCTAAGTTCAGTCATATGTGTTTATAACAAACAAAATAAATTTATGCAAATAAAAGCTAGCCCGCTTGCTGCATCTCGTAATTTTTTAATTTTTGTTGAAGGACGCGGATTGAAATTCCGAGGATTTTCGCCGCTTGGGATTGGTCACCTAAGCAATGATCCAATGTATTGAGGATCATTTTGTCTTCGGGCGATAAATCGGCGGTCACTGTTTCCGTTGTGTCCGTTTCCACAGGGGCATCAGAAATTACAATCGCCTCGGCCTCGATTTCATCTTCAACAGAAATAAGCACGGCGCGGTGCATCGCGTTTTCCAATTCACGCACATTGCCCCGCCATTTGGATGATTTGATTTTATTCGCGGCTTCGTTTGATATTTTTTTCTTTGGTACGCCATTTACATCGGCATATTTATCGATAAAAAATTGCGCCAAGGGAATAAGGTCCACAGGGCGATCGCGCAGGGCAGGAATATCAAGCGGTGCAACGTTTAGGCGGAAATATAAATCTTCCCTGAAATCACCACTATCAACAAATTTTTGCATGTCACGGTTGGATGTTGCAACGATGCGGACATCGACCTTAACGGGCGATTTCCCTCCAACACGGTCAATCACTCGTTCTTGAATAGCGCGGAGCATTTTTGCCTGTAGTGATGGGTGCATTTCGGATATTTCATCCAATAGTAACGTTCCGCCATTGGCCTCTTCAAATTTTCCTAATTTTTTGGCGACTGCGCCTGTAAACGCGCCTTTTTCATGTCCAAATAATTCGGATTCCAATAGATTTTCAGGGATGGCGGCGCAATTAATGGCGACAAAAGGTCCGCTGGCGCGTTTGGATTTGTCATGAATATATCGTGACATGACTTCTTTACCTGTTCCACTTTCACCTGTGATAAAGACCGTGGCCTCGGATGGGGCGAATTTGTCGGCCATGGCCAATAGCCGTTTCATGGATGGATCTTCGGCAATCATGGATTTGGGTTCTTCGGTCACGGCTTCTAAAACTGCGGCTATTAATTCCGCATCGGGGGGGAGGGGGATATATTCTTTTACGCCTGCCTCAATGGCGCGAACGGCGGATGGTGTGTCGGCATCAATACCACAGGCCACAACAGGGGTGGTAAACCGTTCTTCGGTCATGGATTTCATGAATTTTGGGATGTCTTGTTTAACATCAACCATGACGACATCTGCGCCCTTACCAGTGCGCAGTGCACCCAGCGCTTGTTCAATATCTTCGCAATGGGTAACCTTTGCCCCGCGTTGAAGGGCGATTTTCCCCGCGGCGGAAATATATCCTTCCAAATGACCAACAATCATAAGACGCATGTTTTATAACTTTCTGTGTGTTTATTATTTAAAGTAAACGATCTTCTGATCGGGGGGAAGGGCGGCGTTAAGCACTGTTTCCAATTTCCGTGGGCTTTCCTGTTTTGCAATGGACATGGATGCCGACACGATTAAATCCTTAATCATCACATCTAATGAGGCGTTGCGTTCCAATTTCGCCGCCATGGGGGCCAGGATAACCGTTCCCAATATCGCGCCATAAAATGTGGTGAGCAGGGCAACCGCCATGGCCGGGCCAATAGAGGAGGGGTCGTTGAGTTGGGTCAACATTTGAACAAGGCCCACAAGTGTTCCAATCAATCCCATTGCCGGTGCAATTTCGGAGGCACGGCGGATAATGCTTGCCCCGACCTTGTGACGATCCATCAAGGCGTCCATATCATGCGTTAAAATTTGCACGACGTCTTCGACCTTGTACCCATCGGTGATATAGCGCATGGCATAGGCGATATAATCATCTTTTTTCAATTCGTCTTCTTGTTGAGAAATGGCCAAAACACCTTTTTGTTTTGCCAAAACCGCAATATCCATCAATTGAATCGCTGTTTGGCGGGGCGTGCGTATTTTATAGGATAAAGAGGCCGACAATATTGACCATGCTTTTGACAAATCCTCACCACGATAGGCAATGGAGGTTACGGCGATTGTCCCGCCAATCACGATAAAGGCGGCGGGAATATTAAAGAAAGATTCGATTGATCCACCAAAAATCAGGGCAGCGCCAATCAGTGAAAAGGCAACAACGAGTCCAACAATTGTCGGCCAATCGATTTTTGATACGGGCCTTACAATTTTTATGATTGGAACCGCGGTTGTTGACTCTTCTGCCATTAGGTACGGTCAGCCTTCACAATTTCGGTCATGGTCACGCCCAATTTATCATCAACGACAACGACCTCACCACGGGCGACAAGCCTGTTATTAACATAGATATCAATGGCTTCACCAACTTTTCGGTCCAGCTCAACAACCGCGCCACGACCAAGTTTTAACAGCTGGCTAACATGCATGGTTGATCGGCCTAACACGGCGGAAATTTGAACGGGAATATCGTAAATGGCCTCAACGTCATTGGCCATGGGCTCGCCAACTTGAAATTCATCATCTTCGGATTCATCATTGCCAAGCGTGTTCATATCTTGCAGACCCATAACACCGCCATCGGATTCTCCATCCTCAGATGCGGCTGTCTCACCGCTTTCCTCAGAGGGGGTATCGATCATCTCTTCACCAGTGTCAGCTGGGTTATCTATCATCTCTTCGTCATCACTCATTCTTGTGGTTCCCCTTTGTCTGTCTCTATTTGTTTATTATGCGGTGTTTTTTCGGTATCGTCCAGTGTATCAGTATCAGCATCGTTATAAGAGCTTACGATATTCAGGATATTTTGAACAAGCGTGTCGGGTTGGAAAGCAAACACTCCGTCGGTCCATTCAATGCGCGCATTTGTGTCATTCATTTTTGGATCAGCCTTTAATTCAATATCGGGATTAAGCATCGAGATATATTTTGATACTGGGTCCTTCATATCGGGATGCACATATAATGCCATTTTGGATTTTGATGTGTGATCGGCAAAAAAATCATGCAATGCCGATTGGATTAAATTTTCTTTTTCTTGATCTAATAAGGGGGCAATGATAATTCCAATTGATTGATAAGCCATTGAAACGGCATTTTGGATTGAGGAATTATATCGGTTTTCTTCCTCGCCTTTCATGGATTTCACGTCTTCAACGACTGATTGAATAAGGATTTCTGTTTTTTGTTCAATTGATAATTTTGCGGCCTCTAATCCTTCGTCATATCCTTTTTGACGAGCTTCCGCGCGGGCTTGTTCCATATCTTTAAGGGAAAAAGTTGGTTCCTTTGGCATGCGGGCACGGCGTTTTTCCTCTGCCGCCTCTGTTTCAAAGTCGGGCAAACCGTTAAAGAAAATATTATCAAGATTTTGAGCCATCTATAAATAGTATAGCCAATAAAGCCGTCATTGTCAGTAAGGCATTGGGTATTGACGATAAACACTGTGAATGTCATCCAAAACATCCTGTGACAAGGTGATATCCTTTGCCCGAATATTGGATTTTAATTGATCCATTGTTGTTGCGCCAATAATTGTGGACCCGATCCATTGCTGTTGATAACAAAAGGCCAAGGCCATTTCGCATACATTCAAATCATATTTTTTTGCAATGTTGATATAGGCTTTAACAGCGGCCTGCGCGGCCTCTGTATCACGTTGATTTTTACGATTGTCTTTACCCAATGACCATCGTGCGCCCTCTGGCCTTGCGCCATTTAAATATTTCCCACTGAGTGATCCTGCTGCTAAGGCAGAATAGGGCAGGTATGAAACATCCTCGCGCACGCATGTTTCGGCCAAGTAAGGCTCATCATGGCGGTATAATAATGAATATTCATTTTGAACGGACGCAACTTGCGCATATCCATTTTTTCGCGCCAATTCCAAATATTTCATCACACCCCATGGCGTGTCATTCGATAGGCCAAACGCGCGAATTTTACCGTCCTTAATAAATTGTGTGAGTGTTTCCAATATTTCCAAGAAACGATCAGTCTCTTTCACTGTATCAATATCGGTAAAATCAATTTGCCCTGCGCCATGGCGTCCATGGTGCGGGTAGGGATATTGTGGCCAATGCAATTGATAAAGATCAATATAATCTGTTTGAAGGCGTTGAAGGCTTTCGCCCAGTGCCATTTCAAGTTTTTCACGGCCTAATTCTGCGCCATTATGAATGTAAGGGAATGTTTTGCCGCAGGCCTTTGACGCCAAAACAATTTTGTCGCGATTGCCCGTTTTTTCGAACCATGTTCCGATATATTTCTCGGTCAGGCCTTGCGTGTGTTCTTCGGGTGGGATGGCGTATAATTCTGCCGTATCAAAAAAATTAATTCCTTGATCAAGCGCATAATCCATTTGTTCATGGGCCTGAGCTTCAGTGTTTTGACACCCCCATGTCATTGTACCAAGGCACACATGAGAGATTTGAATATCCGTTATTCCAAGGTTTTTATAAAGCATGAAGACGTTATAGTCAGTTTGATTAATAAATCAACTGGTCATCGTCACCGTCACCAGCGATTTGAACTTCGCCACGCGCTTCCAATTCTTTTGTAACATTAACGATGGCTTGTTGTGCTTCCTCAACATCGCGAAGTTTAACGGGCCCCATAGCGGCAACATCTTCTTTCAAGATTTTCGCGGCACGTTCCGACATATTGGAGAAAAACAGATCCTTGATAACATCTGTCGCACCCTTAAGGGCCGCAGGTAATTTATCCTTATCTGCCGCACGGATAACCGCCTGAATTGAGGCAGGATCCAAACGGGCCAAATCTTCGAATGTAAACATTAGGCTTCTGATTTTTTCTGCAGAACTTGGTTCAATTTCTTCCAACGATTCCATAAACCTTTGTTCGGCGGATCGATCAAGGGAATTAAATATTTCGGCCATCATTTCATGAGAATCACGTCGAGCCGTTTTTGCCAAATTCGACATGAATTCAGTTTTTAGGGTGCGCTCAATATCGTCTAAAACTTCCTTTTGAACGGCCTCCATTTTTAACATACGGTTTATGACTTCCATCGCGAACCCTTCAGGAAGGAGTGCCAGAACGCGCGCGGCATGATCGGGGGCGATTTTTGTCATGACAACGGACACTGTTTGCGGGTATTCCTTTTGCAGGAAAGACGCCAGAATTTCTTCATTCACATTGCCCAGTTTTTCCCACATGGTGCGACCCGCGGGGCCGCGGATTTCTTCCATGATAGTGTCAACCTTGTCGGCACCAAGAACGCGTTGCAGTAATCGTTCCGTACTGTCCAACGTCCCAATCAAGGCGCCTGTGGATGACATTTGTTCGGCGAAATCAACGAAAAGACGTTCAACCAAATTTGCGTTGACCTTCCCTAGATTGGCCATGCATTGAGAAATCTCCATGATTTCTTCATCATCCATAAATTCGAATAATTTAGCTGTATGCTCTTCCCCGATGGACAGCATGAATATCGCGGCCTTTTCTGTTCCCGTCAGTGTCCTATAGTCTTCACGAACTCTTATAGCCATTTTTTAAATTACTCCTGAGCCATCCAGTTTCTGATAACAGAAACGGTCTCGTTAGGGTGACTAGAGACAATTTCTCCTACTTTTTTAACAGAGGAGGCTTTTACCTTGCCCTCAACAGATTGCATGTCAATCATGGCTTCGTCGTCTCCTTCGCCACGACCACCGCCTGAGGGGATCATTTCACCGTCTTCACCCATGACAAAATTATCGTTGTTAGGAGAGCTTGAAGGCCCAGTCAGTGCGGCGGGAGCAACTTGCGCAGCCAACAGTGCAGCTTCTTCTTTTGCTTGATCGATTGCCGCCTTTTGAGACATGACAACAGATCCAACAAGCGGTCGTAAAACCAGCATGACAACCAAAATACCCATAACAATCAACATGACCATTTCAGCAGTGTTAAGAACCTCGCTTTTTTCAAATCCAAATAAAAGCTCTTGGTCTAAGGTGAAATCCTCTCCTGGATTGACAAAGGGCATATTGACAACATCAACCGTATCGCCGCGATCTTCGTCAAAACCAACGGCGGATTGAACTAATATTTTGATTTGATCT
>JAUHXB010000008.1 GCA_030427215.1 Alphaproteobacteria bacterium
CGTAGTATAGAAATTCGTATTGCTTATTAAAATAAGCATCATAGTCAATTCCTAAGACTTCATCCAATTCAAATCCATTATCGTTGGCATGTTTGAATAGCGCTTCCATTGCGTTGTAAGCGTCCAATGGATTTTCTGTTTCAATTGCCTGATTATATTGTGCTTTATAGTAATCATGGAAGATTTCATCTCGCTTTTTATCGAGTTTTTGTTTCCTCTCTCGATCATCATCTTTATAGGTGTCATAAAAGCCACTAAAAATTCGATCCGCTTCAAAAATGAGGTTTTCACGATCTTCTAAAGACTTTGTTTCATCATCGATATCTTTTTCAATTCTGTCGATTTCAAGTAAGGCTTCTGCCCGAAGATTTCTATAAGTGGTGTTCACTTGTTCAGTGTACATATCACGTAAAGACTCTAAGTCTTCAGAAGATAGCATTGTTTCACGTTCAAGCTCATAAAGGCGATGACTAAATTTTTGATTAAATCGGTTTTTTAAATAATCTCCCTGAAATCCCCAATCATTGTCAAAGAATTCAGCAACCTCTAATGAAATTTTTTGCCGATAGAAGTCACGTTCTGTAATACCGAAAACTTGCCATCCGAAATCGCCTTTTTCTTTATAGTTTTCGATCGCATTTAATAACTCTAGGCGTTCTTCTATAGAACGGTTGTCATCCTTTGATTTTTCCCATGCATCAACGCCCATAGATTGAAGGCAATCTGCACGTTTTTGTGTTAAGAAAATATCATTGACGTGGAAGTATTCATCTGGAATGACTGCGCCTTTTGCAACAGCTCTTTTTAATTTTGTCATCGCAATAATTGCGGGAAGACCTGTATTATTAGGGTCAATGATATTTTGTAATAATTGTTCAATATTCTGCATTAAGAAACACTATACTTATATACATAATTTGTCAATAAAATTATATTTGAAAAAAATCCCCGCGATTTATTGCGGGGATGATTAATTCTAAATAGATCCTTTGGTCAAGCCAAAGGATGACGTGTCTGTGTATTAAGCCGCGTCTTCTTGGTTGTCACCTTCTTCAAGGTCAGCGCCAGTTTCCTGATCGACGCGTTTCATCGATAATTTCAATTTCCCGCGGTTATCAAGGCCGATTAATTTGACCTTCACTTCATCACCTTCGGAAACAACATCGGATGTGTTTTCAACGCGTTCATTTCTTAATTCTGAAATGTGAACAAGGCCGTCTTTCGCACCCATAAAGTTAACAAATGCGCCAAAGTCCATGATTTTAACAACTTTTCCATCATAGATTGTGCCAACCTCTGGCTCGTCCGTGATGCCCTTGATCATTTTGATCGCGATTTCTGCGGCCTCGGTATTGACCGCCGCCACTTTCACTGTACCATCATCATCCAAATCAACTTTTGCACCAGATACTTCACAAATTTCACGGATAACTTTTCCGCCTGTTCCAATCACTTCACGGATTTTATCCGGATTGATTTGGAATGTTGTGATTTTTGGTGCGTTATCGTTAACGTCAGAGCGCGCGCCAGTCATCGCCTTCGCCATTTCACCAAGGATATGAATACGGCCGTCTTTGGCCTGAGCCACGGCTTGTTTCATAATCTCCATTGTGATGGATGTGATTTTAATATCCATTTGTAAGGCCGTGATGCCTTCTTCAGTACCCGCAACTTTGAAATCCATATCGCCAAGGTGATCTTCATCACCCAAGATATCGGATAGAACCGCGAAATCATCGCCTTCTTTAATCAAACCCATTGCGATCCCCGCAATTGGACGAGGAAGAGGAACACCCGCATCCATCAACGATAGGGATGTTCCGCAAACGGTTGCCATGGATGATGATCCGTTTGATTCCGTGATTTCAGAAACCGTACGGATTGTATAAGGGAAGTCTTCACCACGTGGTAATAATGGGTTAATCGCACGATAAGCCAATTTACCATGGCCAATCTCACGACGACCAGGTGAGGCAATACGGCCACATTCACCAACGGAATATGGAGGGAAGTTATAGTGAAGCATGAAGCTCTCACGATATTCGCCTGTTAATGCATCAACAATTTGTTCATCCGATCCTGTTCCCAATGTTGTCACAACGATCGCCTGTGTCTCACCACGAGTGAAAAGCGCTGAACCGTGTGTACGTGGCAATAAGCCAACTTCGGCAACGATAGAGCGAATTTCATCTGTCTTACGACCGTCAATACGTCCACCCGTTTTAATGATGTTTCCGCGAACGATGTCTGCTTCTAATTTCTTAAACGCACCTTTAATCGTGTTTGCATCCAAACCGTTTTCTTCGTCCAGATATTTTTCAATGGCTTTGTCAGCGATTGCGCCTTTGGCTTCATATCTTTCCGCTTTTTCCTTGATAGCGTACGCCTTTTCAAGATCTTTAGAGAATTCTTGTAAATCTTTTTCAAGCTTAACAATATGGGCTGGCTTTTCAGCAACGTCCCATGGATCCTTGGCGCACATTTCCGCCAAATCAATAATGCCGTCAATCACGGCCTGATAAGCCTTATGACCAAATTCAACCGCGCCAATCATTGTCTCTTCTGATAATTCCTGAGCCTCGGACTCAACCATCAGCACGCCTTCTTGCGTTCCTGCAACAACCAAATCAAGATCAGATTGTTCCATTTGTTCCAATGTCGGGTTCAAGACGTATTCGTCATTGATGTATGCAACACGTGCACCACCCAATGGGCCCATGAATGGAATACCAGAAATTGTTAATGCCGCTGACGCACCAATCATGGCTACCATATCGGCAGGTGTTTGCATGTCATGTGACACAACCGTACAAATAACCTGAACTTCGTTGAGAAATGTATCTGGGAATAGAGGACGAATAGGGCGGTCAATCAAACGTGATGTCAATGTTTCGAATTCTGAAGGCATACCCTCGCGTTTTCTGAAGCCACCAGGGACTTTACCCGCGGCATAAGCCTTTTCAACATAGTGAACGGAAAGGGGGAAGAAATCTTGTCCTTCTTTCATTGATTTTGCGGCCGTCACGGCGCATAAAACGGTTGTTCCGCCCATCGTTGCCAAAACCGCGCCATCGGCCTGACGCGCGATTTTTCCTGTTTCTAATGTGAGTGTTTTATCGCCAAATGCGATATCTTTTTTATATATATTAAACATGAGTTTCCTTTATGTTTTTAAAGTTTTAAATTAAAAGCCAAAAGGATCATATTTTCAGGTGGACAGTTAAATATTCCAGATCATATAAGAATGCTTAACAGTCAACCGAAACCGACCCTTTTAAACTTGGCACTTTTTTAGTACACTTCTGTTATAAAGTCAAAGAATAAAAGGGAATTAAGGTAATGTCGAATCTGGTTTTAATGCGTCATGGGCAGTCCGTTTGGAATAAACAAAACCTGTTTACTGGATTTAAGGATGTTGAGCTGACGGAAGAGGGGCGAGAGGAAGCCCACGCTGCAGGCCGTGAATTGAAAGACAAAGACATCGCGTTTGATCAGGTTTTTACATCGACATTGAAACGCGCGATTGAAACCACGGAAATCGCACTAACGGAAAGTGGACAGAAATACTTGATTGACGACATGATCAAACATGATGATTTGCGAGAGCGCGATTACGGTGATCTGGTTGGCTTGAATAAGGCCGAGACAGCCGAAAAATTCGGCGCGGATCAGGTTCATATCTGGCGCCGGTCCTATGACGTTCCACCACCGGGGGGCGAGAGCCTACAGATGGTAGTTGAAAACCGTGTCCGCCCTTATTATGAAACGCATATCAAACCGTTATTAGACGCAGGACAAACAATTTTGATTGGCGCACATGGAAACACGCTCCGCGCGATGTTGATCATTTTGGGCGAACATACACCCGACACAATCAATTCAGCCGAAATACCAACGGGTAAACCACTTTATTTTGATGTTTAAAACCTTCGCGTCTTTGCGTATTCCTGTGAAAAAGGGTTTAACAATAAGACGTCAAGGCGCGAAGTTTTTGTTTGTTGTCATCCCGAGTGCATACGAGGGATCTAAAAATTAAACTTAATTTGGTTTAATTTTTTAACCACGAAGATACGAAATCACGAAATTTTTCTTTACTTTCGTCATCACCTGAATTGCGATTAGCAATTCTAAGGTGATCCAGAGATTTATAAGATCTGTTCTGGATTCCCTTAGAATTCATAAATGAATTCAGGGAATGACGGTGATTAATAAAAACTCTGTGGTTCTCTATGGTTCAAAAAATTATTACTGCGTAAAAGCAGGGGCAAGATTTTGTGTTACTGTCATAACTCTTGCTTTCTGTTCGGTTGAAAGATTGTCAGTCGTCAACCCAACCGCACCTGTCTGGAATTGATTGATAATATTTAATCGATTGCCATCAAATGGAACCGCAGACAGATCAAGGCTGAAATCACCAATGGCACTAAATGTCTCACCTTTTTGAATATCAATTTGACGTGATATACATTCGGTCACATAAACATTCATGGTATCGCGCACAGTTTGAATTGAATCAGATTGTAAATTAACAACATCGCCTGCGGACATAGAGCAAGCGTCATTCAAAGTTTTTTGTATGGCCCCTTGTAAAAGGAAATTAACATTGCCAACTGCGCCATTCATATAATCATCTGCGGATTGCTTTGTTTCCAATGCAATTGTTTGCATGCAGGTCCGTTGTGTTTCCATTGTTGAAAACTCTGTGCATCCTGCCAACAAGTCTTTGGTTGTTTGAATTGATTCTGCTGATGATTGGACATCCTGCGCCCCCGCCATTGAAGCGACTGTTGCGAGTGCTGCTGCTAATCCTGCTGTTTTTCTCATTATAAAATTTCCTATTAATTAAATTATGAAAATAGAAAAACATGTTTTTCTACCATTTGTCAATAAAAAGATGCGTTTTGCTTATTCATTTAATGACCGTGAGTCTGGTGCGTCCTTACCCCAAATCTCTGCAATGGTTTGGTCACGACCACAATTCCAACGGTAAAATTTATAACGAATAGGCGATTTATTTGAATAATTTTGGTGATAATCCTCCGCCATATAAAATGGTGCGTCGTCTAACACATCCACATTGACGTCCTGCCCAATGATGTCGGCCGTTTCTTTTAAAACCTGTTCCGCGGTTTGGCGTTGGTCAGCATCCTTAACAAAAATGGCGGGGCGGTATCCGGGGCCGCGATCACAAAATTGTCCGCCACCGTCTGTAGGATCGATATGACGCACATGATATTCCAGAACGTCTTTGTAAGATAATTTTGTGGGGTCATAAGTGACCTGAATAACCTCGATATGAGGGGTTTTAAACTCGCCCGAAGGCTTGTTATAATTTTGATAGGTGGGGTTTGGACGATCACCACCTGCGTACCCTGATACGGCCTCAATAACGCCGTCTAATTTTTCAAAATCGGTTTCTATGCACCAAAAACATCCACCCGCAAGGGTCGCGGTTTCAGTTTTTATCGTTTCGGCATGAGATGATAGGGACATGATGATAAGGGATATATATCCCAATAATGACAAAAACAAGATGCGCATACGATTTTACTTTCTTTAATAATGATCGAGAACAGTATTATTATAAAATCAGGCAAGATTATGGTGACGATGAAAATTGTGTCTTCGCGTCATGTAATCTTCATGATAGATTGTTCGTATGCAAGTGATTCAAACCGTTAAATCTTTTCTCCTTTATGAAATAGTCGTTGGTTTTGCGCGGACATTTTCCTATATGTTCCGTCAGAAGGTGACATTGAACTATCCATACGAGAAGGCGCCGATATCACCTCGTTTTCGTGGGGAGCACGCCCTTCGTCGTTACCCAAATGGCGAGGAAAGATGCATTGCATGTAAGTTGTGCGAGGCCATTTGCCCCGCGCTTGCCATCACAATTGAGGCAGAAGAGCGCGAAGATGGATCACGCCGTACAACAAAATATGATATCGACATGACCAAATGTATTTATTGTGGATTGTGCCAAGAGGCATGCCCCGTTGATGCCATTGTTGAGGGGCCAAATTTCGAATTTGCCACGGAAACGCGTGAAGAATTATTCTATGATAAAAATAAATTATTGGATAACGGTGATAAATGGGAAGCGCAAATTGCTGCTAACCTAGCCTCCGATGCGGCGTACCGGTAGTGCATGATGCTTTTGGTAGAGCTTCATATATTTCATCAATAGAGCTTTGTCTTATCCCTTTAAAATGCTCTACGCTAGTTGGCTCGCCTTTTGCTTTATAATGCTCCACAATTTGACGAATTTTTTCGTCTCTTGAGATAGGCGACATAAAATTTATAGTCATCTTTAATTATCCAAAGGGTTTCTTGAAACGCGACGTGCAGGGCTGGTATCTGGTGAAACACGCATGTTGTTTGTGCGCATCATAATTTGGGCACGGTTATATTCCAATTGTTTGCGGTTTAATTGATATCCGACAATAATTTTATAATTCGCCGCCTGTTCAACATCTGTCATAGGAATAAATTGTGTGATTTTTTCCGCATGATCTAAATGATCAACGGACGGACGAAACCGCATGGCCGTGGCGAGTATTTGTTTATCAACGGGTAATCCTTGTGGCGTTGTCACGGATACAAAATAAGGGAAGGTCATAAAGGCTTCTTTGTCTTTTTGCCCTTCAAATCGTCCCTTATTGGTAATATGCCCACGCATGAGGATATCAAGGTCAAGTTCAACGCCGCCTGAAACCACGTCACATCCGCCCTTAATTTCATTAATGACCGCGCGGGCCTTCATCTGTCCCGCCAATGCGCCATCTTCGAAATAAGTGATAGACCGCGCCGCAGGCATAATTTCAACCTTTGGGCATCCGGCGGCAGATGATAACTTTAAATCACTTTCCGTGAATAAAGGCTCATTTATTGTTTTGATCGGGGCCTGTGCCATTTTTGCCGGAACTGGTTTAGGGGCTTTAATTTCTGGCTGTTGAACAGGCGCTGGTTGAACCTTAACAATCGCAGGTGCCTCTACTGGTTTCTCTTTTGGTGCTTCTATAATTGTGTTGGTCAATGGTTGTCTGATTTGGGCTTGTTCTTTTGCAGGCGGATTGGGTTTGATGGTTGGTACCTCTGGTAAATTGGCCTGGGCTATTTTTTCTTCTTTAATGGTTGCAGGTTGGTTTTCAAGCTCTGCAATAAGGGCATCAATATCGTTATTTGTTGTGCTTTCAACAAGGTCTGTAAAACCATCATCTGTTTCGGTTTGAGACGATAGCCGCGGTCTTGAGCCCGTTAGAAATTCCATCTCGGATAACTCTGTTTCCAATGCTGTTTGATCAGGCGTTATGGTTGTAACCTTATTATCTTCGACCATTGACACTTCTGTGACTGGCTCTCCACCAAATGGATTTAGTGATGACCAATAAGATGTAGGACTTGTTTCACAAGCTGTCATTGAAAGAGATAGAAATGCGAGTGTAAAAAATCGTTTCACGATGAATGAATCCTTTGGTCATTTAATTTTAAATTATAAATAACGTATGTCATAAATCATGGCAAGATACGATAATTTATTCTGCATAACATTCCGCCACACTCTTGCCACCTTTTCACAAAACCGATAAAACAATATATGAATCAAATCAGTGGGATGTTCATCAAGTGATCGCAGGCGCCGTCTTTTATATCTTTGCATGTGTTTTAATTTTTAGCGCGTTGTTGGTTATTACCGCGCGCAACCCTGTTCATTCTGTTTTATTTTTAATTCTGGCGTTTTTTAACGCGGCGGGGCTTTTTGTCCTGTTGGGCGCAGAATTCGTGGGAATGATTTTGGCTATTGTCTATGTTGGGGCGGTTGCCGTTTTATTCCTGTTCGTTGTAATGATGTTGGATGTTGATTTTGCGGGATTGCGCAAAGGGTTCATGCCTTATGTTCCGCTGGGTCTTATTATCGGTGGGGTTTTGCTGATTGAATTGACGATATTATATTTGGCGTGGGGCTCGTCTGAAAGTGCAAGCATGGTTTTGGCCGCGCCAATTGATGGGGCGGCAAAAAGCAATACACATGCACTCGGCAATATATTATATACCGATTATATTTTCCCGTTTCAGGTGTCTGGCCTGATCTTACTGGTCGCGATGATTGGGGCAATCACATTGACCTTGCGCCATCGCCCAGGTGTTAAAAAACAAAATATTTCAAAACAATTAAAAACCCAGCCATCAGATGTTGTTGAATTGGTCAAAGTTAAATCAGGGGAGGGTGTTTAGATGACGGAAATAACTCTCTTTCATTACCTCACCTTGGCGGCGATATTATTCGTGATTGGAATATTTGGAATTTTTCTCAACCGTAAAAACATCATTGTGATTTTAATGTCGGTTGAATTGATGTTATTGGCGGTGAATATTAATTTTGTTGCATTTTCCGCTCACCTTAATGATTTGCATGGACAGGTGTTTACGATGTTTATCCTGACCGTTGCCGCGGCAGAGGCGGCAATTGGTTTGGCAATCCTCATGACATTCTTCCGCAATAAAGGCCGTATCTTGGTTGATGATTTAAGCGAGTTAAAAGGGTAATTTATGATATTAGAGACACTCGCCGTATTCATTCCGCTTATCACATTTATTATCGCCTTTTTAGGATGTAAAATTATTGGTGATCGTGGCGCACAGTTTTTAACCTGTACAGGGATCATCGCATCGGCCGTGATGTCATGCATGTTATTCCAAGATGTTATTTTGGATGGTAATGTTCGTACAATCACGCTTATGACATGGATATCATCGGGTGATTTCATTGTTGATTGGGCCATTCGTTTGGACACGCTTTCCGTTGTGATGATGTGCGTCATTACATTGGTATCATCATGTGTACATGTGTATTCAGTTGGGTATATGAGCCATGATGCGCACAAGGCGCGGTTCATGTCTTATTTGTCATTATTCACCTTTGCCATGTTAATGTTGGTGACCGCCGACAACCTAATCCAACTATTTTTTGGATGGGAAGGGGTTGGGCTTGCGTCTTACTTGCTGATCGGATTTTGGAATCATAAACATTCGGCGAATCGCGCCGCGATGAAGGCATTCATTGTGAACCGCGTTGGGGATTTAGGCTTGGCGCTTGGGATATTTGTGATTTTTATCCTGTTTGGTTCTGTTCAATTCGACACAATCTTTGTAGGTGTAAATGACGTGATTTACGATACATTCCCATTTTGGGGATATGAAATCCATGCCCTCACTTTGGCATGTTTGCTTCTGTTCATTGGCGCATGTGGGAAGTCGGCTCAATTGGGTTTGCACACATGGTTGCCTGACGCGATGGAAGGGCCAACGCCTGTATCCGCGTTAATCCACGCGGCAACAATGGTCACGGCAGGGATATTCCTTGTTGCACGTTTTTCACCGCTTTACGAATATGCGCCTGATGCGTTGATGGTTGTTACATATCTGGGGGCGTTTACTGCAATTGTGGCCGCAACGATTGGGATGACTCAATTTGATATCAAACGTGTCATTGCCTATTCAACCATGTCGCAATTGGGATATATGTTTTTTGCGCTTGGTGTGTCCGCCTATGGCGCGGCGATGTTTCATTTAATGACGCACGCGTTTTTTAAGGCCCTGTTGTTTTTAGGCGCAGGATCAGTCATTCACGCGATGAGTAATGAACAAGACATGCGAAAAATGGGTGGTATTTGGAAAAAAATTCCATTCACCTATGCCATGATGTGGATTGGGTCACTTGCGCTTGCAGGTATTCCGTATTTTGCAGGGTATTTTTCAAAGGACATGGTTTTGGAATCCGCCTGGGCCGATCAATCCTCACACGGTAATCTGGCCTATTGGTTGGGTGTAACGGCGGCATTTATTACGGCGTTTTACAGCTGGCGTTTGTTGATCATGACGTTCCACGGCAAATCGCGTGCATCGCAAAAAGTGTTGGATCATGTCCACGAAAGCCCACTATCAATGACATTGCCATTACTATTTTTATCCGTTGGCGCGGTTGGGGCAGGGTATGTGTTTTACGAATTGTTCGTCGGGCATGACCGCGAGCATTTCTGGGCGAACTCTCTGTTTATCTTGCCCGCCAATGATACGGTCGAGGCCGCGCATCACGTTCCCATGTGGGTGAAGAAAACACCATTGGTCGCCGCCGTGTCAGGAATTGTGATTGCAACATTAATTTATGGCACAGGCGGAAAATTTGCAGGTTTCATTTCCAAAATATTCAAACCGCTCCACGCGTTATTCTTTAACAAATATTATTTTGATGAATTGTATCACACTATCTTTCAACGCCCTGCGATTTGGTTCGGTGCATTATTTACAAAATGGGGTGATCAAAAAACGATTAACGGCCTTGGCCCTGATGGCATCGCCAAACTATCAAAAGGCGGGGCAGGGATATTGTCGAAATTACAAACGGGGTATGTGTATCATTACGCATTCATGATGATGATCGGCCTTGTCGCCGTAATCAGCTGGATTTTTTGGAAGATGATAGAGTGGTAAGAGGAAGATAAAATGGATAAAAGAGATAGAATAAAAGAAAACATTAAAATTATAAAAGATGCAGTACGTGAAGCGTTTGACATCCCCGAAGGTGAACGGGTCAATGCGATGCGTGTAAATGAACCAACATCTCGCGCAAGATTTGATGACACAGGTCAGTGTAAAGAAACAATTGGTGAACAGGACATTCCAAATTCTGAATTCCATGGACTGGCATCGTTGATTGTGACTATTCCTTACCAATCCTTCGATGCTTATGGTGCAAAAGAAGAGAAATTTAAAGGAGGATCTGTCGCAGGATTTTTAAACGCATTAGGACAAAGAAAATCAGCGACTATCGAATGTGAAATAAAAGATTTTGATGGGAATGCAGTAAATATTAAGTTTCCAATAACGATCAGTAGAGGGATGACGCCCGAAAGGCGTGCGTCTATAAGAAGACTAGTAAGAGGCACATTAACATCGTGACCCTAGAAACATTTCCATTATTGACTGTGATGACCTTCCTGCCGTTGGTGGGGGCGTTGTTTGTGATGTTGATCAAGGGATCGGATGATACGCGCGTTCGTAATAACGCCGTGAATGTCGGGGCGTTTATATCGTTTTGTGTGTTTGGATTATCGCTTGTGATGTTATTTAATTTTGACACTGAGACATCCGATTTTCAATTTGTTGAAAATGTTATTTGGTTTGAGGCGTTAAACCTGACCTATCACATGGGTGTTGATGGGATATCTGTCTTTTTTGTTGTGTTGGCTGCGCTTCTCACCCCCATTTGTATTTTGTTGTGTAAACAATCGGTGACATCGCGGACGCGTGAATATGTCGTGGCGCTTCTCATCCTTGAAACATTGATGATCGGGACGTTCTGCGCGCTTGACGGCATATTATTCTATATCTTTTTCGAAGGTGTGCTTATCCCGATGTTCATTTTGATCGGTGTGTGGGGCGGACCAAAGCGCGTTTATGCGGCGTTTAAATTTTTCTTATTCACGCTTCTTGGGTCTGTCCTAATGTTGATCGCCTTGATCTATATGTTTGTGGCATACGGCACGACGGATATTCCAACAATGATGTTTGACCCATTGGCGGGCGATATCCAATTTTGGTTGTTCCTTGCATTTTTTGCATCATTTGCCGTGAAAATGCCGATGTGGCCCGTGCATACATGGTTACCCGATGCCCACGTTGAGGCACCAACAGGCGGGTCAGTCATCTTGGCAGGGGTTTTGTTAAAAATGGGAGGGTACGGATTCCTACGCTTTTCCATTCCAATGTTCCCCGAGGCGACTGAGCTGTTCGCGCCAATGATATTCTGGCTGTCTGTGATTGCGATTATTTACACGTCGCTGATTGCGCTTGTTCAAACGGACATGAAAAAAATGATCGCCTATTCATCTGTGGCGCATATGGGGTATGTGACATTGGGGATATTCACCGCCACAACAAACGGTGTTGAGGGCGCGATCTTCCAAATGATATCGCATGGGCTTATATCCGCGGCATTGTTCATCTGTGTCGGGGTGATTTATGACCGCATGCACACACGTGAAATCAAACGATATGGCGGAATTGTTAAAAACATGCCGAAATATGCAACCTTGTTTATGATATTTATGTTGGGATCGGTTGGATTGCCTGGGACATCAGGGTTCGTGGGTGAAATATTGGCTTTGATGGGCGCATTCCAGGCCGATACGGTGATTGGAACATTGGCGGCATCGGGATTGGTTTTGGGCGCGACATATATGTTGTGGTTATACCGTCAGGTTGTCTTTGGGCCAGTCGAAAACAAAGATGCGGCCGCAATGAATGACGTCAATGGAATGGAAAAATTTGCGCTTATTCCACTTGCGGCGATGGTGATATGGCTGGGTGTTCAACCGAATTTTGTTCTTGATCGCATTGGGCCAAGCGTTGAAAATTTATTGAATAATTATTACACGGCAATATCCTTGCCGACAGATGAATTGGCAAGGATGGGGCGATGACGAACGAACTAACAATATTTTATGATTTATACACCGCGCGCGCTGATGCGTTGATGGCCGTGTCGGCCTTGGTCTTGCTTGTGGTTGGTGTGTTCCTGAAACACAATGCCTTGTCTCGCATTGCCATTGGGGCTGTGACTGTATTGTTTGTGACATTCGTCATGACGTTACAACAGGATAACAGCGACGCCCCGATTGGCTTATTCAACGATATGATTGTGTATGACCGTTATGGCGTGTTCATGAAAACATTGATTTTAATAGGCGCGATTGCCGCGGTTATAATGATTGTTCGTGACACGGCGGGGCATGTGTTTGGGCGCTTTGAATCGATTATCTTGGTGATGCTTGCCACATTGGGGATGTCGATTATGGTGTCTGCCAATAACATGCTCTCCCTCTATGTCGGGTTGGAACTCCAATCATTGAGCCTATATATCTTGGCATCTATGAACAGAAACAGTTTGGTGTCAGCCGAGGCAGGATTAAAATACTTCATCCTTGGGGCGTTATCATCAGGGTTACTATTATTCGGGATTTCACTTGTTTATGGATTTACCGGAACAACGTCATTCCCATTAATCGCCGATATTATATTAATGGGACAGGACGCAACAATCCCCATGCCATTGATCATTGGGTTGGTGTTTGTGTTGGTTGGATTGGCGTTTAAAATTTCCGCCGTGCCATTCCATATGTGGACGCCAGATGTCTATCAAGGGTCACCATCGTCGGTCACCGCATTTTTTGCCATGGCGCCAAAGATTGCGGCAGTGGCCTTAATAGGACGTCTGTTATTTTCCCCATTTGGTGAATTACAATCCGAATGGGTGCAAATCATCTATGTCCTATCCATGGCATCGATGATTGTTGGGGCGTTTGCGGGGTTGGTTCAAAAAAACCTCTATCGATTATTGGCCTATTCATCAATCGGAAATATGGGTTTCATTTTATTGGGGTTTGTTGCTGGCGGCCTGGATGGCGTCACGGCAACGCTTGTCTATTTGGCGATCTATTTGGTTGCGACCGCGGGATTATTTGCAATGATTCTCTCTGTTCGGGATAAAAATAATGTGGCGGCTGTGAATTTATCCGACTTTGCAGGGCTATCGAAAAAATCACCAGTCGTGTCATACGGGTTGGCGATCATGTTGTTTTCCATGGCGGGGATTCCACCATTGGCAGGATTTTTTGCAAAATTATTCGTGTTTAAGGCCGTGATTTTAAACGGCCACATCGTTTTGGCAGTTGTCGGAATGATGGCGTCCGTTGTGGCGGCGTATTACTATCTGAAATTGATCAAGATCATGTTTTTTGACCAGCCATCGGCAAGTGCGGATTACAATGTTCAATCCTCAGGATTGTTACGATGGGTCGCCGTCCCATCTGTGGCGTTTATAACATTATATATCATTGCTCCAGATCGGCTTGTTTACGAAGCGACCCAAGCGGCATTGTCTTTGAATTAAAGATTATTGTGTTTTAAAAAGGCATTAGCGTTTTTAATGTCCTCCGATGCGGCCGCTCTCAATAGAAAAGCCACATTAAGAACAGCGGGTGTTACACGATATGTATTTTTAGAAATATAATCAAT
>JAUHXB010000009.1 GCA_030427215.1 Alphaproteobacteria bacterium
GATCGGGCCGAACGGTGCGGGTAAATCAACCTTATTCAAATTAATATCCGGTGATTTAACCCCAGATAGCGGTGATGTTAGCATTAGTTCAGATCAAAATATGGGGATGGTTCGTCAAGACATGCCCGAAACCGATGATTCATTATTGGATGTCGTGTTATCGGCAAATGTTGAAATGGCCGAATTGTGGAAACGCACTGAAACCGAAACTGACGGTAATAAAATCGCTGAAATATTCCAAAGGCTAGAAGATTTAGATGCCTATAGCGCCCCCGCCAAGGCATCAATGTTATTGACAGGATTAGGGTTTAAACCCGAAGAATTAACCATGCCCTTTTCATCATTCAGCGGTGGATGGCAGATGCGTGTGGCATTGGCCGCTGCCTTATTTGTTGAGCCAGAAATCCTGCTTCTGGATGAACCGACAAACCATTTGGATTTAGAGGCGATCATGTGGTTGGAAGATTATTTACTATCCTATCGCCACACATTAATGATTATTTCGCATGATCGTGAATTGCTTAATAAATGTATCGATCACGTTATTCACGTTGATAAAATGCAATTGACGCTGTCCACAGGGAATTACGATACGTTTGAACGTGAACGCGCCTTAAAAGCTGGGTTACAACAAAAAATGCATGAAAAACAAGAGGCCGCACGGGCTCACATGCAATCCTTTGTTGACCGATTTAAAGCACAGGCCAGTAAAGCACGACAGGCACAAAGCCGTATGAAAGCCTTGGAAAAAATGGATATCGTTGATGCGGTTATTGCCGAGCGTACTATTCGGTTTTCGTTCCCAAATCCAAAACAAATTGCGTCGCCAATGATTTCAATTGATTATGCCGATGTTGGGTATGGCGATGGCGATCCAATTATCAAACGTATTCACCGTAACATTGATAATGATGACCGCATTGCATTATTGGGGGCAAATGGTGAGGGTAAATCAACTTTAATGAAATTGATTGCAGATAAATTAGGCGTTTCAAAAGGCGAAGTTACGCGATCTAACAAATTAAAAATTGGATATTTTTCACAACATCAGACGGATGAATTGGACTTAAACTCAACCCCTTATCAGGAAATGTACGCATTGTTCCGCGATAAAAATGGTGAGGCAAAAGAACATGTTGTTCGCGCCAAATTGGGAGCGTTTGGATTCACACGCACGCTTGCCGATAATAAAATTGGCGATCTTAGTGGTGGTGAAAAGGCGCGATTGCTATTTGCGTTTATGAGCTTTGATGCCCCACACCTCTTATTACTCGACGAACCAACAAACCACCTCGACATCGATACGCGCGAGGCTTTGGTACAGGCATTAAACGCTTATGAAGGTGCCATTGTTATCGTTAGTCACGATCCCAATATGGTTGAACGCGTCGCCGACAGGTTGTGGTTAATCAAAGATGGCGCTGTGCAAGATTTCGATGGTGATTTACAAGATTACCGAAAATTCACAATCGAATCCCGCCGCGAAGACCGTAAAAAAGAAAAGAAGAAAAAAGATAAACCTAAGGATATGCAGGGAACTTCAACTTCATCATCCAAAACCCTACAAGTCATTTAAAAATTAGAAACCAAAATTACGGATTTAATCGCACAGAAAATTGCGCTTGAAAACGCAATTAATATTATGGTTTCTATTCCAAACCTCACGCCGAAACATTAAGTATTCAAGATCAGTATAAAACAGTACGCAAAGAATTGGATTACATTGTAGCTAAGTGGTTAGAGTGTCAAGCCAGATAAAAACAAGCTTTTTAAGATGCGTATGATATTTTGTGATTTATGTCTGTGCAGCATAAACTTGAGCCAATACAATGCTTGAGGATAGTTATCATTCGATTTTTTGTGCCATCACTAAACCTTAGATTTGAGGCACTTAGAGAATCTTCGCCCCACAACCCGACGCCTGCGAGGTTTTTTCCAGCCCCTAAATAATTGTATCAAAAACATATTCATGCCTTATTATACATGTAATAATCTTAATAATGCGGGGATATCGAGTGAGATTTTTATTCAGTAATCTATACCTAATAGTGACAAGCTCTATCTTAATTAGTGGATGTGCTCTTCATACAATTGATTTTTCGCCTAATCCAAATATTGAGGCCTATCAATCATTTTCGATTGAGGTCGTCGATCAATCAAATTTGTCATCACCATGGTGGGCAGCGTTTGATCGGCCTGTGTTGGATGACTTGATGGATGATGCAATATCGAATAATTTTGACATTGCCCAATCAGTTGCGGTTTTGAATCAATCTCGAGCCTTGGCTCGTCAAACAAACGCTGATCGATTGCCACAAGTTGATATATTAGCCGACACCGATAAAAACTGGCGAGGCAGTGAAGGTCAACGTGGCTCATCCGAAATTGGCGCAGATTTATCATGGGAATTGGATATTTGGAATCGTATTTCCGCAGCAACCAAGGCGGATCAATATGATGCGGTTGCACGGTTTGAAGATGTTGAAACATTAAAATTATTAATATCAACCGAAACAGCGAACGCTTATTTCGGGGCGGTCGCATCCAATCAAACAATTAAATTGCTAAAGCAACAATTAAGACTGGATCGTGATTTACAAAATTTATTAAACCTTCGTCTTGAAGAAGGGTTAGGAACTAATGTTGAGGTTTTGCAACAACGCGCTCGTGTTGCCGATGCCCAAAAACGAATCCCATTAGTGGAGGCGAATTTAACGATATTTGAAAACCGATTGGATGTTTTAACGGGCAAAATGCCAGACGGACAAAATAGTGTTCTTGCCTTAGAAGATTTAAAATTTACCGATAAGATGCCAAAGGTTGAAATCCCAGCAGCATTGTTGTTGAACCGTCCTGATATACGCGCGGCAAAAGCCGAATTGATGTCTGCGGATGCGGATATTGCTTCTGCCATTGCTGACCGTCTACCCCGCGTAACATTAGATGGATCATATGCCTATGCGGATAACGCGACCTTTACTGGTCCTGTTTCAATGATCATGGGTACGTTCGTGCAACCTTTATTAGATTGGGGAAAACGCAAGGCCGAGGTTGAGCGTAACAAGGCCTTATACGAAGAAAAATTGGCTGCATACACACAGCTTTACCTTGAAGCCGTTGAACAAGTTGAAAATGCTTTAACACGTGAAATCAAACAACGTGAATTTTTGAAACAATTAAATCGTCAAAGGCAAATATTGCAACAAACGGTTAATGCCGCCAAAGACCGATATACATCGGGTATTGATGATTATTTGCCCGTTATTGATGCGTTAAAGGAATTGCGAAACATTCAACGTGATTTGATCACAGAAAATCTAAACCTGATAAATATTCGTATTGATTTATATCGTGCCATTGGGGCGCCAACAACTAAGGACCTATCCGATGACACTGTTTAAAACATTTTTAATCCTCTCATTCTTTTTGCCAACTATGGCGTTTGCTCAAGGTGGTGAGGATCGCCCTGCAACACCTGTGATTGTCACAGAAGTCACGCAATCATCGTTTGCAGATGAGGTTGAGGCGTTGGGAACGTTAAAGGCTAATGAAAGTGTTACTATTGCATCATCCATTACCGAATTGGTAACAACAATATCATTCACAGATAATCAACGTGTATCAAAGGGCGATGTTTTAGTTAAAATGGATGCGGCGGAGGAATTAGCCGAATTGGCGGAACAACAATCCATTTTTGATGAGGCCCAAAGACAAGTTGAACGTCTTACGCCTTTGGTTGAAAAAGGCGCGGCATCAGCCTCGATATTAGATGAAAACAAGCGTGATTTGGCGGCAGCAACGGCGCGTCTAAATGCTGTTCAATCACGAATTGATCAGCGCATTATCAAGGCCCCTTTTGACGGCGTATTAGGTTTAAGAAATGTTAGTGTTGGTGCGTTGGCTCAACCTGGATCAATGATCACGACCATCGATGATGATAGTGTGATGAAATTGGATTTTTCCGTTCCAGAAATATTTTTGGAAAGTTTAAAACAAGGTGTCGAAATTAATGCCACAACCGAAGCCTATCCCAAAAAAAATTTTAAAGGAACAATCGATAGTATAGACAGCCGCATTGACCCAATCACAAGGTCAATTCAGGCACGTGCCATTATTGATAATCCTAATGGTGAATTAAAACCTGGTTTATTAATGCAGGTGGTTTTACAAAAAAATCCACGTGAAGCGATTTTAATCCCAGAGGAAGCATTAGTTCAAAGTGGTCAAGAAAGCTATGTTTTCGTTGTGAAAAATTCAAAAGTTGAAAAACGAAAAATTGAATTGGGCATGCGTCAATTTGGATCGGTTGAAGCTTTATCTGGTTTGGAAGTCGGCGAACAAATTATAACACACGGTATTTTACGTGTTCGTGATGGTGCCATGGTAGATGTGAAAGCAACGGAAAAAGACAATGAGCCGTTGAAAGAATTGTTAGAGGGTAACCAATAATGTTGATATCTGACATTTCCGTTAAACGCCCCGTTTTTGCCAGTGTGATATCGCTGTTGCTCATCGCGTTTGGGATTGTGTCCTATGACCGATTATCATTGCGTGAATATCCCGATATTGACCCCCCCATTGTCACAGTTGAAGTTGAATATCCAGGTGCGCCAGCCAACATTGTTGAAACACGGATAACCCAATTGATTGAGGAACGCATCGCGGGTGTCGAGGGAATTGAATTTATCAATTCATCATCCAGTGACGGTGAGTCAAGTGTCACGATTGAATTTTCAATCAATCGTGATGTGAACGAGGCGGCAAATGATGTTCGTGATCGTATCTCAGGTATCCAAGATAATTTACCTGACGAGGCGGAACCACCAGAGGTTCAAAAGGTCGATAGCAATGATGATGTAATAATTTGGCAAAATTTATCCTCCCAAAACATGACTGTTCCTGAATTAACAGATTATGCGCAACGGTATTTAGTGGATCAATATTCGGCATTGGATGGTGTCGCCCGCATTCGTGTTGGTGGTGGTTTGCGGTATGCCATGCGTATTTGGTTGGACAGGCAGGCTTTGGCCGCTCGTCATTTAACTGCTAATGATGTTGAGCGAGCCTTAAGATCAGAAAATGTCGAATTACCCGCAGGCAGTCTTCAATCCGATCAACGCATCTTTAAGGCGCGGGTTGAACGCAGCTTTCAAAATCCAAGTGATTTCGCTAAATTGGTTTTAGCCCAAGGCGAAGACGGATATCTGGTTCGTCTTGGTGATGTGGCCCGTATTGAAAAAGGCGTCGAAGAAGATCGTATTATGTTTCGCGGAAACGAAATTCCCATGGTTGGAATTGGTGTTATAAAACAATCCACCGCCAACACTATTGATGTATCCGATGCGACAAAAGAATTAACCGCGCGGTTGGAAAAAAACCTTCCCGAAGGTATGGCCATTTCACAAAGTTATGATGCCGCCGTGTTTATCAAGGCCTCAATTGCCGAGGTTTATACTACATTAATGATTGCCATCGGGTGCGTTGTATTTGTCATCTACATTTTTTTAGGGAGCGTGCGCGCAATGATTATTCCCGCGGTTACAGTACCCGTGTCTATCATTGCCTCCTTTATTGCGATTTATGCCTTTGGGTTTTCGGTAAATTTATTGACACTGCTCGCCCTTGTGCTGGCCATCGGTTTGGTTGTTGACGATGCAATCGTGGTGTTGGAAAATATTGTCAGGCGTGTTCAAGAAAAAGGCGAAACGCCATTGGTTGCCGCTTATCGCGGCGCCCGACAAGTTGGTTTTGCCGTTATTGCAACGACCTTGGTTTTAATTGCGGTGTTTGTGCCTATTACTTTTTTAGAAGGGGATGTCGGACGATTATTCACCGAATTCGCGCTTACCATTGCCGCGGCTGTTGCCTTTTCATCACTTGTTGCCTTAACCCTTGTCCCTGTAATGGCATCTAAAATTTTAAAAAAAACAGAGGATCACAAATCCAATCGGGTTTTAGATAAAATCAATAAAGTTTTTGACTGGTTACGTCATGGATATATGACCTGCCTTATAAAATGCCTTCGATACCCCATCGTGATGATTGTTACATTCGCGATATTAATTGGTGGCACGGTATGGCTATACCCCAATGTGACACAAGAATTCACACCCAAAGAAGACCGTGGTGCTTTTTTTGTTCTTGTCAATGCACCCGAGGGATCAAGTTATAATTACATCAAAGAATATATGAATTTGATCGAAGAAAAATTAATGCCCTATGTGGATAGTGGTGAGTTTAAGAGATTGCTCATTCGTGCGCCACGTGGATTTGGTAACATTGAAAATTTCAACAGTGGATTTGTAATTATTATTTTGGAAGATTGGGCGGATCGACGATCAGCCTTCACTATCATGGATGAAATCCGTGGTAAACTGTCTGTCCTTCCTGGTGTTCGTGCCTTTCCTGTCATGCGCCAAGGTTTAGGTGGTGGAACAGGCAAGCCCGTGCAGTTCGTTTTAGGTGGATCAACTTTTGAAGAATTAGCCGAATGGCGCGATATTATTTTGAGAAAAGTCACAGAGAATAATCCAGGGTTTGAGGGATTAGACAGTGATTATAAAGAAACTCGACCACAAATTGATTTCACCGTAGATTATGATCGTGCGGCTGATTTAGGCGTCAGCATATCCGAAATTGGAAATACGCTTCAAACATTAATGGGGGGGAAAAACGTTACAACTTACCTTGAAAATGGGGAGGAATATGATGTTGTTTTAGAGGGTGAGCGTTCAATTCAAACATCATTTAGTGATATTCAAAGCATCTATGTCCGGTCAGATCGATCTGGATTTTTAATTCCTCTCTCTAACCTTGTCAAAATATCCGAATATGGGGCGGCGGAAACATTATCACGCTATAACCGTATTCGCGCCATTACATTGGAGGCGAATTTGGCGGATGGGTATGCGCTTGGTGATGCTCTAGGCCATTTGGAAATGTTAGTACGCGAACATTTACCCGACACGGCCGTGATTGATTACAAGGGGCAAAGCCGAGATTTCATGACCTCTGGTAATTCAATTATTTTTGTTTTTATCCTAGGATTGGTTGTTGTATTTTTGGTTTTGGCCGCACAATTTGAAAGTTATATTCACCCCATGGTCATCATGTTGACCGTACCATTGGCTGCGGGTGGCGGATTATTCGGTCTATGGTTATTTGATGGAACGTTGAATATTTATTCTCAAATTGGATTAATTATGTTGGTAGGATTGGCCGCAAAAAATGGAATTTTGATTGTTGAATTTGCAAATCAATTACGCGATGAGGGCCTGCAATTTTCTAAGGCCTTGGTTGAGGCATGTGAAACACGTTTTCGTCCAATCTTAATGACCGGGTTAACCACTATTGCAGGGACAATTCCGCTTATTATATCTTCTGGTGCAGGTGCCGAGACACGTGCATCTATTGGTATTGTTGTCTTGTGGGGTGTTATGGCGGCGACATTATTCACATTGTTCATTGTCCCCGCGGCATACAGCCTGATCGCGCGTAAAACCACATCACCAAATGCAGTGGCAAGGAAATTAAATGATGAAATTCAATAAAAAATTAAAGAGAATATTTACCAAGGGACTTCACACACCACCACTAAGTCTTGCTTTCGAGACATTCAGAGAATCTTTGCCCCATTGCCCCGCCACCCGCGGGGTTTAGTTTTATTCGAAAGCTCGAGACACGAGGAGAATATGATTTTACAGCCCAAAATACATTAGTCTCTCATGACTTTCTGTTTAAGCCAACGATGTAAATACAGATAAAGTAATACGCATTATGGCAATATTTTGTATTTGATTGTTTTTTTGTCTTTTAAAAACAGAAACTCTAATTTAAATCCCCAATGGGGCGGTTTGACATTGGCTTGATTATTATCACCGCCTAGATTTTCGATATCTTGAATTTTGTCGTTGGTTTCGCTTAACTTACGTTTTAGCAATTCAATCTCTTTCCATTGGTCGTTAATAACGTCGGACAGATCGGCAATGGTTTTGTCCTGATGCGCCAATGCGGTTTCTATATCGTTTAAACGGTCTTCGCTCATGATTTATTGAGCCGATCCAAATACTTTTTGCAAAATTTCCGTTGTGCGTTTTGCGGGGTTGGCGCGAATGGCCGCCTCTTCCTGTGCAACGTAATAAAAAATACCATCCATCGTCTTATCAACCACATAAGAATTCAAATCGGCCTTTACATCTGGCACAAACGGCAATGCGTCATATTGCCCTATAACATTATTATAGGCTTGAACTGCACCGGCTTGCGCCAAGGCATTTTGAACGATAGGAGCAATATCGGTTGATAATTCCGCCCCCATCGTTTTGCGCAAATATGATGTCGCGGCATCATTTGGCCCTGCCAAAATGGATTGAGCATCAGCGATTGTCATGTTTGTGATCGCATTAAAAAACAGCTCTTTCGCACGTGGCGTTGCGATTTCCGCCGCCTCGTTCATACGGTTTTTCAAATCGGAAGTTAGTGACCCTAAACCAAATTTTGTTAGGGCATCATCAACCTTTTGCAATTGGCCTGGTAAGGGGATCTTAATTTGTGGGTCAAAGTTAAACCCGCCTGATTGCCCTAATTGCGCGACAACCGTATTTGTTCCGATTTTCAAGGCTTCGCGTAAGCCTGCACTGATTTCTGATGAGGATAGGGCAGACACAGATGCGCTTTGAAAAACAGGATTATTTAAACCGGATTGTGCCGCGGATAACCAATTGTCGCTGCCGCTTGTTTGACAGGCGTTTAATGATAATGTGGCTATCGCCAAAAGAGGCATAGATGTTTTTTTCATGTTTCAAACACTATTTGTAAAGCATAGATAAGGCAATTTAATTTTTATGGCTTTTGGCAAAAAGCTTAACCCTCCGTTAACTATTTATTCTGTAAGATAAAATATAGAACACCGATAATCATCATCGGATTCAGCGATGAGAGCGTCAATTAAATAGATTGGAGAGTGAATGCCACAAATGGCATTATCAAACCAGAGCGCGAATTGTGAAATTTCTTATGGTATTTATACCATTGAGAGATTACCAAAGGGGTCAAAGCGTACCCCTAAATGGGACCTACATTCCACAACATCTGACCGAAAAACAGCCGAGAATCACGCAAAAACATTGGCGGCCCAACCTTATTTTGATCAAGTGCAGCTTCAACTTTTTAAAACGTGCCTTGAAACACAGGAACGACAAGTTCAAAAAATTAAATCGTACTCGCGGCAGTCATCAAAAATATGGATGATTGGAATTGTGATAATTTTAGCCGCATTAGCACTAAAAATTTTGTCTTAAAAGGCTTTGTGGGTAGCACCCTAAAATACAAATGTGGTCAGCAAAAACCCCTAACTCTTCTATAGCGTTTTTAAAAGCGTTTGAATTTTTATCACTGGATACTTCACAATAAAACCTAGCGGCATTGAATTGATGGTCAACATATGATTCTAATTTCATCATGTTGATCCCATTTGTGGCAAAACCTCCCATCGCTTTATAAAGTGCGGCAGGAATATCCCGAACTTGAAAAATAAAGGATGTCATAAGGTTATCATAGCTATCAGGTGTTTTTTCATTGCGAGATAACACGATGAAACGTGTTTTATTCGAATCATCATCTTGAATACCATCAGCCAAAATATCCAAATTATAAATTTCTGCAGCCAATGACGATGCAATAGCCGCCTGAGTCTTATCATTTAATTTTGCAATATCAGCGGCAGCGCCCGCCGTATCAGCATGCACAACTGTTTCAAAGCTGTTTTTTTTAACAAAATCACGACATTGAGGTAGAGCATGAATATGGCTGTGAACATGGGTTACATCATCTATAATTGCCCCCTTGGGGGCCATTAAACAATGCCGAATAGGTAAAAAATGCTCGCCGACTATATATAAATTACTTTTGGGGAGCAGGTGATGTACATCAGCCACACGCCCTGCCAATGTATTATCAATGGGAATAACCGCCAAATCGACATCACTATTTTTTAATGCATTAAATGCGTCATCAAATGACTTATAACCTATGGTTTGCGCGTCTTGAAACAATTCTTGACAGGCTTGATCGGAATAAGCGCCTTTTGCCCCTTGGAAAGATATTTTCATTTTGATAAGATACGGTTATTATTCAGGAACATCAAAAGAAAAATCCAAGTGGCGGAATCAAAAAATGGCATCAACTGATTTAGAGAATAACAAAATTTTTGCGGCTGTCCTTGTGGCGGGGATTGTCATTATGCTATCTGGGTTTATTGCTAACAAATTTATCCCCGATGAAGATTTAGAAGAAGACGCTTTCCCAATTGAAGCAGCCGAAGTAGCAACAGCTGGTGCGCTCAAAGTAGAGGCTGTTGCGGAGCCAATAGCCGATTTAATCGCCGCCGCCGATCCCACAAGAGGTGCGAAGTTATCAAAAGCTTGCGCGGCTTGCCATAGTTTTGATAAAGGGGGGCCCAATAAAATTGGGCCAAATTTGTGGAATACATATAATAATAAAAAGGGGCATATCGCATCATTTGCTTATTCCGACGCCCTTTTGGCAAAGGGTGGTGTTTGGAATGTTGAAAATTTAAATTCTTTTTTATGGAAGCCTAAAAAATACATCCCAGGAACAAAGATGAATTATGCAGGAATGCGAAAACCCGAAGACCGTGCCGCAATTGTGAAATATCTTCAAACACTACGTTAGAAAAACGTGATTCCTAAAAAATTACATATTATATGGGTTGGCGATGAAACGCGACGGCCCGATCAATGGATCCAAACATGGATTGATGCCCATCCCTCATGGAATGTTAAAATTTGGGGTAATGATGATTTGAAATCCTATCAATGGAGATGTCATCATCAAATTGATATGTGTATAAAGGCTGAAAAATGGGAAGGCGTTGCGGACATCATGCGTTATGAAATTTTACATGATCATGGCGGAATTTATGTTGATGCGGATTCAATATGCCTTAAACCTTTGGATGATTTATTACCGTTAGCCAAGGATTTCTTTGCAGTTTATGAACATGAAATCCATAGCCCAGGCCTTATCGCCAATGGGTATATGGGATGTGTCGCCAGCCATGCCATCGCTGTACAATTAGTGGAGGCCGTTCTAAATATGAAACATCCGTTGAAAAAATGGTCTTGGAAACGGCTGTCCTATCGAACGGTTCAGCCATGGAAAACGATTGGCCCTAAACTATTAACCAAAGTTATTGAAAATTATCGAAATGATGATATGACGATATTTTCTTCAAAAACTTTTCTGCCTGTGCATTATAAAGACAAGGATAAAGATAATATCGATTTAGGTGAATCATATGCCACGCATTATTGGGGAACATCAAAAGATGCCTATGACGCTTCATAAAATACTTTGGATTCTCATCGCTCTTTCGCTGTCCTTAACTTTTTTTGGCAAGGCCGTGATTGGAATTGGGCTGGCCATATGCGTGTTGATATCTTTGATTTTAATGGTATTGGACTATAAAGAAATATTCGAGTGGATTAAGATTCGATCATTTTTTGTTTCCAAAGAAATTATCTTTATTACCATCACTTTTGGGCTTTGGCTCTATTCTGCGTCTCGTGGCATAGATCCAGATGGATCATTAAAGGAATGCATTGAATATATTGGAATAGTGATTGGTGGCGTTTTAATATTTATTGGGCTTCAAGCGCAGGCCATTCCACTACGGTCATTGTTTAAAGTGACGGCGATATCTGCGGCAATATGTGCCGTACTTTTGTTTTTTTCACCGTTTATGGGTGATTATAGAATGGAGTGGAGCAGCTCTTACGCGTCTGTTTTGGCCGTTCTATTTCCATTTGCCTTTATTCGTGCGATAGAGGGAAAACGCAAACCATTATGGTGGATGATTTGTTTTTTAATCGTGACTGGTATTTTTGCAAGTGGTGGGCGTACCGCGTGGATTGCCTTTACGATCACTCTGATCCTTATTCCATTCTTAATTTCATGGGAAGGGACAAAGCGTAAAATTTTTAAAAACTATATGATTTTGACGTTGGTAAGTATAATTGGCATGGGTTTAGGGCTCTTTACCTGCCAAAAAATTATTGGAGATACACAATTTGAGATTCGTACACAATCCATGATCACAATGGACCGCCCGGCATCGGGGCGTTTAGAGGTTTGGGCGAATACGCTTGATCATATTGAGGAAAATTTCTGGTGGGGAACAGGGATTAAAACATCTCAACAATTGGGCATTGAAAAGTCAGAGAATTATCCTGTCCTTCATGTGCACAATGCAATTCTAGAGGTTTTATTGGAAACAGGTATATTTGGGTTATTGGCTTTGTCTTTAACAATTATGGTCTTTGTAACGCGGTTTATCATGGCCTATCTGTGTTCGATCGATTATCGGCTAAAACGGCAGGCCATGGCGGTATTCTTGGCGTGTATTGCCTATGGGGTTTGCTCAATGGCGCTCACATCCATTTTTCACGCATGGTGGTTTTTATATTTGGTAGTTTTAATTATTCTTCTTAAAACGACAGAGCGAAGACTAATGTCGACACAGCCTAAATCATAAAATATGGTTTTGTAGCCAAAACAGAGATGGATACGCCGCGATCCAAACCCAGAAAAATCGATTAAACCCGAACAGACAAGCATTTGCGAAATGAAATATGGTCGCAATGCCTAATCCAATAATTAATGTTGTTTGGGTCAATAACATCAACGGAAACATCATTTCGAATATGATGACCGCCCATGACATGATGAATAACAGGCGCGGTTTGTCGGCCCATCCACGCAGAGATTCGCTGACGGGGTAGGCCGAAAATTGAAAAACGTCTTGAAGGGCGAGACCGCTCCGCCATTCAAGGTTTTTAAATTTAACCGATCCAGCAATGAAATAGGACAGGATTAGCTGTATCGCCAAATATCCAAAGGCCAGATATTGCCATGTCAAATTTGGTAAAAAATGCACAAAGCATAAGGTGAATAAAACGAGGATGCCCATTCGATCACTGCCCCCATTATACGGCCCTTGAAAACGATGGAGCATGAATAATGTATTGAGTGCGAGCGCCAAACATAGCAAATGCGTTGCAAATCCGATGAATAGCCCAAGACATAAAATGAGGCGAATAATAAAAATATATTGGTCTTGTTTTGGGCCGTACAGATGTTCCATGCTTTGTTGGATAAAGGCGAAGCCCAGCAATATTTCGGTTAAGCGAATGGCAAGGTCAAAGCTCATGCTTGCGCTCCACTTACATCATGAATTTTTGAAACATATCGAATGTCTTTTTTTAGGGCGTTGCCTTCGCGGTGAATGAAAGCCAATCGGAATTGAAGAGAGGTGACTTTTTGATCATTAATATCAGCAAGAATACGATTTAGGATTTGCTCGTAACTATGTTGATCTGCGGGATTATCGACAAGCCTTTCGGCGCAACTGGCCAAAAATAAATTTTCATTCACATACGGATTCCAAACCATCCGTTTCATCATGGTTGGAAATGATACATGGTCGGGACGCGGGCGGAATTCTTGCCAATCGTTATTAACCTTAATTTCTATCCGCGGGGATGGCGCGATCCAATCAAAAAACCGCCAAGAGGGTATCAGCGCAGGAAGAAGGAGTTTGAGGGTTTGTAACATATTGAATAACGATAAACCCTAAAGAATAAAAAAGCCTGCAAAAATGTGCGGGCTTTTTTTGAGATTATATAATTTTTAAATTTCTAACCGCCTGCGTATATGTTTCAACAACACCTTCTGCAGGTTGAATTGTTCCATTCGCGTATCCAATTATGGTTTTAACACTTAATCCACCAAGAACCTGAGAAACAGCAACAATTCTCTCTTCTCTATTATCTCCGGCAATAGCTTTTGATACAGCTTTTTGAAATTCATCATGTGGTGTCATATTTATATTTCCTCTTAATAAAAAAACCTCCCTAAATTCATAGAGAGGTTTTTAAAGATTGTCAAACTTTATGACTATTTACATTTATTACTCA
>JAUHXB010000214.1 GCA_030427215.1 Alphaproteobacteria bacterium
TTTCATGATTGATTTGGGATGGTTTTTTGTGCCCTTCGCCCTTGTGGTTTTAATAGGATCATCCAACGCAGTGAATTTGACCGATGGTTTGGACGGCCTAGCCATTGTCCCTGTCGCCATTGCCGCGGCATCATTTGGTCTTATTGCTTACCTCACTGGAAATGCAAATTTTTCCGAATATTTGGGTATTCAATATGTGATTGGCGCAGGCGAAATGGCGATTTTATGTGGTGCCCTCATTGGCGGCGCCATGGGTTTCCTTTGGTTTAATGCGCCCCCTGCCGCCGTGTTTATGGGCGATACGGGGTCATTGGCATTAGGCGGTGTTTTGGGCGCGATTGCCGTGATTACAAAACATGAATTGGTTTTGGCGGTCATTGGCGGATTATTTGTGTTAGAGGCGGTCAGCGTCATGGTACAGGTCGCATCATTCAAATTAACGGGAAAACGAGTGTTTCGCATGGCACCCATCCACCATCATTTTGAGAAAAAAGGATGGTCGGAAAGCACAATCGTTATCCGATTTTGGATCATCGCGGTTGTCCTTGCCATGATCGGATTATCAACATTAAAATTGAGGTAGGTTGTTAAAAAGCGACTTAATTAAGTTTATTGAGTTTAGTCTACAATACATAAGCCATTGTTTTTATTCATCTTGACTTAATAGACTAAGATTTTTAGCCGATCAAAATACAATGTCATTCCCTGAATTTGATTGATCAAATTCTAAGGAAATCTAGAATTCGTCGGTTAACTTTCTGGATTGCCTTAGAATAGCTATAGCAATTCAGGCAATGACGGATTAGTCGTATTTAATAATTATATTACAGGATAATTGTCCTATTTTGTCAATAATCAAAGTTAAAAGCAAAGAAGGCAGCTTCTATTTTTACTTTAGGCTCTTCATCAGGACATAAATTATAATATACATGTTCTGCCTCAAAAAGGTAGTCAGAGCTAAAAAGTACTTCTTGATTGCCACCTAGGTCATTTACAATAACCTTAAAGCCATCATCTGCATCGAATTGCATGTAAATAACCGCACTTTTATCTTGGCTTGATATCTCACAATATTCCAAGATACCAACATAATCTTCCTTAAACATATTTTCAATTGCTGGGACAGTAATGGAGTATCCTAGAGTAAGAAAACCAACTGCAGTGACAAAGATGGCAGTTTTGTAAGCAGCGTCGAAAAAGATACCTGTCGCATCAAATGCTTTTTTTGCAAAGTTTTTCATTTATTTCTCTAATTTTTAAAATCAAAAATTTACCAGAAAAAAATAAAATATGCAAATATTATTTGCTTATTGTATCAATAAACTCATCTTCACTCAGGATTGGGACACCCAAATCAGCGGCCTTTTTCGCCTTTGACCCTGCATCCGCACCTGCAATCACATAATCCGTTTTGGCGGACACTGAACCAGACACTTTTGCGCCCAATAATTCCAATTTAGCTTTGGCTTCGGCGCGCCCCATGGCGGATAATGTGCCTGTTAACACAACGGTTTTACCTGTAAACGCACTGTCCGTTGTTTGAATGGGGACAAAATCATTGATCGTTAATTCCCCCTGCAGGGCATCCAACACAATCTTGTTATGGTCCTCATTAAAAAACGCGATGATGTCTTTGGCAACGGCGGGGCCAATATCTTCGATATCCAATAATTCATCATGGGTCACGGTTGTACGCAAATTATCCAATGATAAATAATGTGATGCCAACCGTTTTGCCGTGGCCTGCCCCACCTGTCGAATACCAAGGGCATAGATAAATCGAGAAAGATCAACCTCGCGTTTTGCATCAATTGCATCCCATAATTTTTGTGCCGATTGCGCCCCCCACCCTTCTTTATTACGAAGCGGTGTTAAAGATTTTTTGTCCTCTGTTTCCAATGTAAAAATATCCGCAGGCGATTTGATCAACCCATCATCCCATAATTGTTTGATGACCTTGTCGCCCATGCCTTCGATATCAAAGGCGTTTTTGGACACAAAATGTTTTAGCCGTTCAACCGCTTGGGCTTCACAAATTAAGCCGCCTTGGCAACGGCGGATGGCCTCGTCTATTTCGCGAATGGCGTCTGATCCACATACGGGGCAGGTTGTTGGAAAGATAAATCTTTGACTATCTTTCTTGTGCTCAATTGTTTCAAGAATTTTTGGAATCACATCTCCCGATCTTATTATTCTAACTTTGTCTCCAATACGGAATCCTCGCCTTAAGATTTCATCTTCGTTATGAAGTGTCGCGCGTGATACAACAACACCGCCAACATTGATGGGTTCCAATTCGGCAACAGGCGTCAAAGCGCCCGTGCGTCCCACCTGAATAATGATGTCTTTGATTGTCGTGATGGCCTGTTCTGCAGGAAATTTATGCGCAATCGCCCATCGTGGCGCGCGGGATATAAACCCCAAACGGTCCTGTAATGACAAGTCATTCACCTTATAAACAATGCCGTCAATATCGTAATCAAGCTCAGCGCGGATGGTCATGATATGATTATAATAATCCATTAAATTCGCGACATTATCGGCGACCTTAATCGGGTCAGGAACATCAAACCCCCACGCCGATAGTTTTTCACGAATACCCATTTGTGTGTCAGCAATTGGCGCGGAAACTTCACCTAATGCATATCCAAAAAATTTCAAATTTCGTGCGGCGGTGATCGATGAATCCAGTTGGCGGAGCGATCCCGCCGCCGCATTCCGCGGATTGGCAAAAATCTTTCCG
>JAUHXB010000215.1 GCA_030427215.1 Alphaproteobacteria bacterium
AACGAGATTTTTGCGCTACAAACCGGGCAAGCAACTTATCCAATAGAGCTAAATGATGAAAAATACATCGTTATCGGCGTCAAAGACATTAAACAGAGCAATTTATTGCCTTTTGAGGATGTTCGCACAGATATTGAAAAAATCTTAAGGTCGAATCAAACAATGACCATGGCGATCAATAAGGCCAATGCCGTTGTTACAAAACTTAATCAAGATGACCTTGATGTCGATACCCTTAAAAAAGATTATAATGCAACAACGAAACCATTTAAATCCGTTGGGGTAAACGATGAGAAATTTAATACTGATGTGATTTTTAATCTTTCTAAAGATCAATATCAGGTGCATCAACAAAACGATCAAAATATCGAAATTTATACACTTAATACTATTGAATTTGCGGATGAAAGTGACATTTCCTATAATAATTTGAAAGATCGTCAGGATCGCCAAGTGAACGCCCTCCTCAATCAATATTGGCAATCCAATACATCCGTATCTATCAATGAAAGTCTACTTGAATTTCATTATGGCGATAGCGCATCTGAATAAATATTGACACAGACTATGAACACATGTAGAACATAATAAGAATATCTATTTTTAAAAGGATCTTATTATGCTCACGAAAAAGCAACGGGATTTACTCCTTCTTATCAACGATCATGTCTCAAAAGGCCAAATTGCCCCCTCTTTCGACGAAATGAAAGACGCCATTGGTCTCAAGTCAAAATCAGGGATTCATCGCCTTATCGGCGCATTGGAAGAACGCGGATTTATCAGGCGACTTCCAAATCGTGCGCGGGCAATTGAAATTTTGAGAATGCCTGATGGATATCAAGGTCAGCAGCAGTTAAAAAGCTCCCAAACTTCAAAAGCATCTCTACCCTCAAATAATAATATTGTTGATGTGCCTTTATGCGGGAAAATCGCTGCTGGAACACCTATTGAAGCCATTAGCCATGAAGGGCACACAATATCTTTACCCGATTCTATGATTGGGCATGGTGACCATTATGCCTTGACCATAGACGGAGATTCTATGATTGATGCTGGAATTAATGATGGTGATACGGTTTTAATTCAAAAATGCGATACCGCCCGCGATGGGGATATTATTGTTGCATTGGTTGATAATCAGGAGGCAACATTGAAACGACTACGCCGTCGTGGTGGTCATGTTGACCTTATCCCCGAAAACCGCGACCATGATATTCGCACATATGAGGCCCATCGTGTGGAAGTTCAGGGTAAGTTGGCAGGATTATACCGAACCTACCATTAATCCGCTCCAGGCTTTTTCAATCTTTTTTACGGAATTGATCTAAAGACACGACCTCGCCTTTTTCTTTCGGTTTTTTATTGGTGTCTTTGTCATCATCTTCTGCCATGTCCGCAATGGCTTCGGCTATTCCATTGGGATCATCATCATAATCACCATCAGCATCAATCGGTTGGAATTGCAACGCAAAATTAACCGACGGATCGGCAAAGATTGTTACGGCCGCCAGAGGCACAACAAGCTTTTCAGGAATGTTATTAAAGCTGAGCGTTACACGCAAGATATCATCATCAACTGATAAATCGTAAAATTGATATTGTAAAACAATCGTCATCTCACCGGGATAACGTTCACGAAGATAATCAGGAATTTGAACCCCGTCATAATCCGTAAGAAAGGTGATATAAAAATGGTGATCATCAGGAAGACCATCTTTCATAACTTCTTCTATTGCTTGGCGGGCTACGCTTCTAAGCGCTCTTTCAACCATTCTGTCATAACGGAGTGAATTTTCATCTGTTTCTTTTGTCATGACTACATCCTAGGGTTATCACAGCAATGTCGCAATAAGGAATTTAAAAAAATGGGGCGACTGACGGGACTTGAACCCGCGACAACTCGGATCACAACCGAGGGCTCTACCAACTGAGCTACAATCGCCATAAATGGTGCGGCTGAGAGGACTTGAACCTCCACGCCCTAGGGGCGCCAGAACCTAAATCTGGTGCGTCTACCAATTTCGCCACAGCCGCATATAGGTTACAGATGAAAATGTTTATATTGTGATTTGTTTTTTAAGTCCAGTCATTTTTGAAAAATCCTTGCGCATGTGCGCTTTCTGCGTTATCAACACATCATTATTTTAAATAGACAAAGGAAATTCAAATGGCCGTCACAGCAAAAGAGACAGAAAATAAAGGTTTAAAACGTGGTTATGAGGTCACGGTTCCCGCCGATAACATCGCAAAACGTAAACAAACACGTTTGGCCGAAATCGCGACAACCATCACTTTGAAGGGATTCCGTAAAGGAAAGGCCCCATTAAATGTTGTTGAGGCACAATATGGCGACGCCGTTATGGGTGAAATTTTGGAGGCGGTCGTGAATGCCGAATCACAAAAAGTGTTAAACGACAACAATGTAAAGCCAGCTACTCAACCAAAAATTGAGATCACATCCTTTGAAAAAGATCAGGATTTAACATTCAAAATGGAAGTCGAAGCCATGCCTGATTTCGACATCATGGATATCAAAGGGTTAAAATTGACAAAACCTGTGGCAGATGTTGAGGATTCAAAATTAGAAGAGGCTTTAAAAACAATTGCTTCGCAAAATTCAGACAGCAAGGCGATTACAACAAAACGTGCCGCGAAAAATGGCGATATTGTCGTGATTGATTTTGATGGTTCCGTTGACGGTGAGAAAAAAGACGGCATGGCCGG
>JAUHXB010000216.1 GCA_030427215.1 Alphaproteobacteria bacterium
CCGTGACCTGAATTTGTTCTTCGTGACGAGCGAACATCTTATAAATCTGTGCGTATAAATCCAATCCTTTATCCGACAGGCGCACACGAATTGATCTTTTATCATGAACAGACCGTTCCTGAATAACATATTCATTTTCAACCATTTTTTTAACGTTGTACGACACGTTTGACCCAAGGTAATATCCACGCAATGTCAATTCACCCACGGTCATGTCGTCTTCGGCAATGTTATACAAAATCATGGCCTGGACGTTATTAATGTCCTGAATTTGTAATTTGTCTAATTCCAATTTGACGACATCCATGAAACGACGGTGAAGGCGTTCAATCAATTGAATGGCATCATGATAAGCAGTTGGTAGCACGGTTAAGTCTCCTTAAAAAAATAATTTTACTCTATATGATCACTGAATCGAAAATAATAATCAATATCTGACATAGAAACGTTAAAAATTGATGAATGTTGCCATTTTGGTTGACGGTCTTTATCAACTACCGCCGCGCGAATTCCCTCGTAAACCTCGTCTGAAGCAAAAAAGGCACAGGCCAGCTGATAATCTCTCTCTATCACCTGATCGAATGTCTCATTACGAGCTTGTTGGAGATGACGAAATGTCACATGCAAACTGATCGGTGACCTGCTTTCCAATGTATGTAATGTCTTTCTTGCAAATTCTGTGTTCGAATTTTGTAAGGCATAAAAAATATCTTCTAAACTGCCCTTTGAAAAAATAGCCTTCATTTCATCATGACTATTATCTTTATGATAAAAAATATCCTGAAGGATATCCCCATCAAACACCTCCCCAGTTAAGGCGACATACATGCCCAGCGCGCCTGCGCGCGATAATTGCCATGCAATACCAACATCAGGGAAAAACCCTATCCCCGTTTCGGGCATGGCAAATTTTGTTGTTTCATCGGTTATGATCTCACTGCCATTTCCTGCGATTCCATATCCACCACCCATCACAAATCCATGACATATTGATGTAATTGGTTTTGGATAATGATGAATTAATTTATTCATGTCATATTCATCACGAAAATATTGCCATGCGGTTTTGGGGTTTTCACTCCCCGCAAAATAAACGGATTTTATATCCCCACCCGCACAGAAAGCCCGATCCCCCGCGCCGTTAAATATTATTTTTTTAACTGAAGGGTCATGTTCATATTTCTGCAAAGCATCCGTAACACCCAAAACCATCTCATGGTTAAGAGCGTTTAACGCCTCTGGCCTGTTTAACGTGATATGGACTTCCTCGTCCTTTTCAGATATCAATAATGAAGACATTGAACCAGTATAAGGGAACACGCCCAATGCACAATCTTGATATTCCAGCACCTGAAAAACGGATGCGTCGCCTGCGCGCCAATGACACAATGCGACGTTTTATTCGTGAAACACATTTAAGCGTCAATGATTTGATCTATCCCATTTTTGTTGAGGAAAACACGGATGAACGCGTTGAAATAAAATCAATGCCGGGTGTATTCCGGGAAACGGAAACGACATTGGTTGATAAGGTTAAGGAATGTGATGCCGCGGGCATTCCCGCAATTATCCTGTTTGGTGTGTCGAAACATAAGGATTCCATTGGGTCAGATTCGATGCAAAAAACCGGATTATTAAGCCGCATGATCCAAATTGCAAAACAAGCCGCGCCAAACATATTGGTGATTGCCGATGTTTGTTTTTGCGAATATACGGATCATGGCCATTGTGGACCATTGAATGATGATTCAACCGATGTTGATAATGACCGCACATTGGAAAATTTGGCGGCGCAATCCGTGAATGCCGCGAAAGCAGGCGCAGACATCATCGCCCCATCAGGGATGATGGATGGCGGGGTTGAGGCCATACGATCCGCCCTTAATCAATCGGGGTTCAACAAGTTACCCATCATGGCCTATGCCGCGAAATTTGCATCTGGGTTTTACGGCCCATTCCGTGATGCGGCGGGATGTTCATTAGGTGGCTCACAAGGGCCAAAAGATCGTAAAACATATCAAATGGACCCCGCCAATCGGATGGAGGCATTGCGCGAAGTTGAACAAGATATTTTGGAGGGTGCGGATATGGTGATGGTGAAACCTGGCCTGCCTTATTTGGATGTCATCCGCGAGGTTAAAGACACATTCCAAATGCCAACCTTCGCCTATAATGTCAGCGGCGAATACGCGATGTTAAAATTCGCGGCCCAAGCTGGCGCGATAGACCACGATGTTGCCATGATGGAAAAATTAATGTGTTTCAAACGCGCAGGCGCAGATGGCATCATCACCTATCACGCATTAGAAGCGGCAGAGTTGTTAAATCAACAATAGAAAGAATTTTTATAATGGAGTTAATAGTAAATAACATAGCCTGTTTTTTAGAATGGGGAGCAAATATTGCATTAGCAGTAATTGCTATTTTAGCATATTTCCTTGCTAAAAACGAGTTGAAATTAAACACTGAAGGGTATTTAGCATCACAACTTAATATAGCTTATTTACATACACATATGCCCTATAATTTCGAATTTGAGATTACCAATCACAGTACAACAGCTTTCTATATCGAAAATATTGTATCCCCAGAACTTCTCGCACTTAAGAATATGCTGTTTTATTGTAATATGATGAAAGAAAACAAAACTATTTATGAGTGGGTCAAAAAAATAGACTACCTGCATTTTGAAAGAGTACCAAA
>JAUHXB010000217.1 GCA_030427215.1 Alphaproteobacteria bacterium
TTAACGCTTTCATTATTTGGCGATATGGATGTCTCCCGTTTGGATGAAAAGCCACCGGGGCGAAAACCGATTGAAACGGTATTGATTTCCAATGATCGATTGGCGGATATTGCCCAAGGGTTAAAACGTAAAATTGCGGATGGTGAACGCATTTATTGGGTTTGCCCATTGGTCGAAGAATCCGAAAAAATCGACCTTGCCAATGCCGAAGATCGCCACACGTTATTATCCCAAATTTATGGCGAACGCGTAGGATTGGTTCATGGGCGGATGAAACCATTAGAAAAAGACATGGTCATGCAAAAATTTGCCAATGGTGAATTGGACATTTTGGTTGCAACAACCGTGATTGAAGTCGGGGTCAATGTGCCACAGGCCACCGTCATGATTATCGAACATGCCGAACGATTTGGCCTGTCCCAATTGCACCAATTACGCGGACGCGTCGGACGTGGATCAGATAAATCATCCTGTATATTAATGTATAACGCGCCCTTGTCCGAAACCGCAAAAGAACGTCTTAAAGTGATGAAAGATACCGAAGACGGGTTCGTGATTGCCGAAAAAGATTTGGAATTGCGCGGCGCGGGTGAGGTATTAGGAACAAAACAAAGCGGCTTACCCGCCATGCATTTTGTTAATTTGGATACGCACCGCGACTTGATGCAAATGGCGCATCAAGACGCGCGATTGATTGTTGATAAGGACCCCACATTATCAACCCGTCGAGGCGAAGGCTTACGCACTCTCCTCTATCTGTTTGAACAAGATGAAGCGGTGAGGACATTGGCAAGTGGTTAAAAAAAACCGCTGTGCCTCAATCGATATGTCGTTTAAAATCATGTCATGACACATGAATTGGATATGACATTCGATATTTTACGCGCCCATGCAAAGGGCATCATTATTGGTGTATTGATTGGATGTTTCATCGCCGTGGCTGTTTTCATGATTCAAAAACCCGTTTGGCAGGCGACAATGATTATTGGCCCAACGGAACGAACGGGCGTGCCGTCCCTATCTTCTTTTTTACCGCAAGGCGCGGCGGATGCCCCTGCCCTACAATATTTTGTCGAACGGATTGATGCCACGCACGCGACCGATTTCACCGTATTCGAAACAAAAATTATTTCAACGGATATGGCGCGCAAACTATATGAACGAAATGGGCAAGATTTGGGGCTATCATCCGTTAAAAACACCCAAGAATTTTTGTCAAAAAATCTACGTGTGCGTGCCCATGGCCTGACCCCATTTAAAAAAGTGACCTTGCGTCATACGGATCAACAAAAGGCAACGGCTATATTAAACGCCCTATTTATCATCACTGATCAATCCATCCGACAAGATAAAAAAATGAAAACCAACAGGCGTATTACTTATTTAGAAGAACAGTTAAAAACCGTGCGTAACCCTGACCATCGTGATGCGATTATTGCGTTATTAAAAGAACAAGAACAAACCGCCATGATGGTATCCATCGACAATCATTTCGCGGCCGATATTATCAATGAGGCCAGCGTTGGCATTAAACCCATCTCCCCCAATGCAATGATTTTATTTCCTGGGCTCATCGCCCTTGGTGGGTTTATTGGATTTGTTTACAGCGGTTGGAGGAAGACACATGCTTAAGATTGTCTTTGACGTTGATGGGGTTCTTATTCACGGATTTCATTGTGATCCTAAATTTACAAAAAGATGGGATGAACATTTAGAAACCGAGTTAGAAATTTCACCAAATGTTATGACTGACCGTTTTTTTAATACTCTTTTTGCAGATGTCATTATTGGCAAAAGAGATCTAAAGCCAGCATTGCAGGAATTTTTAAATGATATTGATAGCACTGTAACTCCTGATCATCTTATTGATTTTTGGATGAAAAATGACTCCAACATTGATGAGGAACTGATTGATTACATTAAACGGTTAAAAGAAAAATCAATTCCTCTTTATGTTGCGACCAATCAAGAACATGTTCGCGCAAATTATTTATGGAACGAATTAGATTTCAAAGCCTATTTCAGTGACATCTTCTATTCAGCAAAAATAGGATGTGCGAAACCCGATCCACTATATTTTAGCCATATCAATAATAATATTGGAAAAGATAATATCCTGTTCTTTGATGACCGAGAGGATAATATAGAAGCCGCTAGAGAATGTGGTTGGAATGCTGTCTTATACAGAGACATCAATGATTTGAGCAATCACCCTATTATCAAGGACTATCTCTCATGATCCCAATATCCGTTATTATGCTTACCAAAAATGAAGCCGTGAATATTCAATATTCCCTGCCCCCAATCATACAAAATTTTGATGATGTGCATGTTGTGGATAGCAGTAGCGAGGATGATACAGCAAACATTGCAAAAGACATGGGCGCGAAGGTCACCCCATTCACATGGAACAATCAATATCCGAAAAAGAAACAATGGGCATTGAATAACCTGCCCCTCAAACATAATTGGGTGTTAATGATTGATGCGGATGAAATCATCGCGGATGATTTTGTGAGTGAATTACAATCCATGGATTTTGACGCGGATGGCTATTTCGTTTCTTCGGATATGGTTTGGAATAATACGCCATTAAAATATGGCGCAAAAAATAATAAATTATGCCTTTTTAAAAAATCAGTGTTTGAATATGCACCTGTCGATGATTTGGATTTAAAAGTCGGATGGGAAGTGGAAGG
>JAUHXB010000010.1 GCA_030427215.1 Alphaproteobacteria bacterium
GATACGGACGCTGAACGGTCAAAGGATGAATATACCGATGCGATTAAGGCCGACCTGCAATGGCTGGGCCTGAAATGGGATGATTACGCCCACCAGCGCGACCGTTGGGATCGCTATAACGAACTCATTCAAACATTAAAAGATAATGGACGGTTATACCGTTGTTATGAAACATCTGAACAGTTGGATTTAAAACGTAAAGCGTTATTAAATGCGGGGAAGCCACCAATTTATGACAGGTCTGCACTGGATTTAACCGACGAAGAAAAAGCGAAGTTTGAATCCGAAGGCAAATCACCGCATTGGCGATTTAAATTGGATTCTAAGCCAATCGTGTGGGATGATTTAATCCGTGGTGAAATTACGTTTGACCCCGCGACAATGTCTGACCCTGTTCTCATTCGTGAAGATGGGCGCCCGCTTTATCATCTTTGTTCCGTCATCGATGATATTGATTTTGGAATCACACATATTACCCGCGGTGAAGACCATGTATCGAACACGGCAAGCCATGTTCAAATGTTTGAGGCCTTGGGCGCGACACCACCAAAAATGGCTCACCTTCCCTTAATATCGGATATGGATGGTGGCAAATTATCCAAACGCCTTGGGTCGCTATCCGTTGAAGAATTACGCGAAGAAGAGGGCATTGAATCTATGGCGATTGTGTCATTGCTGGCGCGTCTTGGAACATCCGACCCGATTGAGGCATTTGCATCGCTCGACCCCATCATCCAGTCATTTGATTTTTCAAAATTTGGACGTGGCACGCCAAAAATGGATGTTCGCGAAATTGAACGTCTGAATGCCAAAATCGTACATCAAATGTCTTATGATGATGTGAAGGATCGCCCTGAATTAAGCGGAGTGGACGAAAATTTCTGGAATAATGTGAAGGCCAATTTAACCAAAGTCTCTGACGTTAAAGAGTGGGTTTTTATTACCCAAGATAAAATCGACCCAACGGTCGATGACGCGGATAAAGATTACATCAAACAAGCTATGGAGTTATTACCCAATGGCGATATCACACCTGAGACTTGGGGTGAGTGGACATCTGCACTAAAAGACGCCACAGGCCGTAAAGGGAAAGAGCTTTTCATGCCTCTCCGCCAAGCATTAACAGGGATGAACCATGGGCCTGAGATGGATAAAATGTTGCTATTATTAGGTCGTGACCGCGCAATGCGTCGTATGGAACGCGTCGCGGCATGAGTGAATCTATCCTGTTCGGCTATAAATTAGATGGTAAAGGCACGGGAACGCGTATTGATGGGGCGGATATTGCCAAAATTGTGAAGTCAAAAACGCTTGGTTGGGTTCATCTTGATGCTCAACATAATGATACACGCGCATGGTTAAACGATAATGTACCTTATTTGGATGATGGGATTTTGGATTCATTATTGGCGGATGAAACACGCCCGCGTATTACCGAAATAGGGAATGGTTTGTTGATTATTCTTAGAGGTATGAATTTGAATGATAATGCGAGCCCCGAGGATATGATCTCAATCCGCATGTGGATTGACCCTGAACGCATTATTACAACGCAACGCCGCGATTTAAAGGCCGTGGACGATATTCGCACGGCACTGGAAAACGGAAATGGGCCTGTGAATTCGGCTGATTTTATTTTTGATTTAACAACGGCGCTGTTTAAACGGATGGAACCAACATTGTTGGAATTGGATGAACGAACGGATAATGTCGAGGAGCAAATTTTGGATCACCCTGACACTTCCGCCCGTCAGGAAGTGATTGATATTCGTAAAAAGGCCATCATTTTCCGCCGTTACATTGCCCCGCAAAAGGACGCGATGGCTTACCTTCGCAACGCAAATATAAAATGGATGGATGATAAACACCGCCGTCAATTACAGGAAAATTTAGATCGCGTGACACGGTATGTTGAGGATTTGGACGCCATCCGCGAACGGTCTCAAATTGTGAAGGATGAATTGGCCAACGCTTTGGCCGATAAAATGAACCGCAACATGTATATGTTGTCTATTATTGCGGGAATATTTTTGCCTCTTGGGTTTTTAACCGGATTAATGGGGGTCAATGTTGGCGGCATGCCTATGGTTGATAACCCTGATGGGTTTTGGATTATTGCAGGCGCATGTTTGGCCTTCACCATTATCACAGGCATCATCTTTAAATTTTTGAAATGGGTATGAATAAAGCGGTTATTCTCGCAGGTGCTGATATTGACGATTATGGCTGGCTGGGTCAACAGGTTGGTCAGAATGATTTTATTATTTGCGCCGATAGTGGATTGAGGCATGTGCATGCGATAGGGGGGCAACCTAACATTATCATTGGTGATTTTGATTCTGTTGATCCCATTATGTTGGAATTATATCGCGATAAATCTCAAATTATTCTTGATGATAACCAAAATGCGACCGATTTAATGAAGGCGATTGACCGTGCACCCAAAGGACAACCAATCGATATTTATGGTGCAATGGGGCAAAGAGCGGATCATGATTTTTCGAATTATTTGATATTAATGGCGATGGATAACCCTGACCATATCACCCTAAAATCAAAGTACGAAACACGCCGTGTTGTAAAATCACCATGTGAAATTGATGGTCATATTGGTGATTATGTTGGGTTGTTTCCTCTCACGCTTGTAATGGATTTCCATACTAAAGGATTGAAATATGCGCCAGATGTCCTTGGCGGATCATATCAATTTGGATGGAACGGCGCGTGTAATGAAATGGTTGAGGATCAGGCCTTGATTTCATTTGATAAAGGCACAATGTTAATAACACACAGTAATAAAGGAGAATAAAGTTATGCCACGTATAGAACCAAAAGCCGATGCCAACGTCCCTATGGACATCAATATTTTTAAGACAATGGCAGTATCCTCAACGTTTTTAGAGGGGTTTATGGCGTTTAATAAAACGGTGTCTGGTGGATCATTATCGGAAGAATTGCGCGAGAAAATCGCCTTAACCGCCGCGGGCAAGAATGGATGCGGTTATTGCAAGGCTGCACACAGCAAAATGGCCGCTAATGCAGGGATCAGTGAGGGCGGAATAGAATATGCCTTACAAGGAAAATGCGGTGACCCGAAAATTGATGCGGCGTTGAAATTTGTAACTGCCCTGATTGAAAAGCGCGGGCATATTGATGATGTCGATTTTAATGCGGTCAGAGACGCAGGATATTCCGACCAAGAAATTATCGATATTTTTGGCCAAACAATGGTGAATATGGTCACAAATTATTTCAATGATTTTGTGCAAACGGATATTGATCTTTAGAGCATAAAAAAGCGGCTGTTAAGGCCGCTTTTTTCTTTTTAACTGTAAAAAATTATTTCTTTTGTTTAGCCAATAAATCACGAATTTCCGTTAACAAAACGATGTCTGCTGCGACTGATGGTGATTCTGGTGCTGTGGCTTCTTTTGCGGCTTCTTTTTCGGCTGCTTCTTTAATGCGGTTAACCATCTTAACCAACATGAAAACAACGAATGCGACGATCAAAAAATTGATAACAGCGTTAATAAAGATACCGTAGTTGACTGTAGCTGCTCCAGCTTCTTGAGCCGCGGCAAGTGTCTCATATTCTTGTCCACTCAGGTTTAAATACATTGATGCAAAATCAACACCGCCTGTAAACAACCCGATAAATGGGTTAAGTAAGTCTTTCACCATTGATGTCACGATGGCGGTGAACGCCGCGCCCATGATAATACCAACGGCCATGTCCATGACATTTCCTTTGGCGATAAAGTTTTTAAATTCGTTAAACATATTCTCTTCCATCCTCCTTGAAAAAATTGAGTGGTAGGCGGAGAGGGACTTGAACCCCCGACCAAAGCGTTATGAGCGCTCTGCTCTAACCAGCTGAGCTACCCGCCCACTACTGTTATTTAATTACGGTATTTTTGAAGTAAGGGCAAGAGGCGAAACCATAATTTCGTTTATCTATTGACCGTCAGTCACGGCTCTTTGATAATCAACTCATGTTTTTATCACTTTTAATTTTCGAAGCGTTAGCGATTATAGCCCTCATTTATCTCTATTTAAAAAATAGAAAACGGTATAAAGCCCTTAAAAATTCTCATGAGTTTATAAATATGGCATTTGATAATTTTCCTGAATATATTTTTGTTAAAGATAAGGATTTTAAAATTCTTCAATGCAATCGAAATTTTCTGGAATTATATCCGGAAGATAAGAGAGATACAGTCATCGGGTATACGACCGTCGAGGAATTTGATCCGGATGAGGCAAAGGAATTTTTAAAGCAGGATCAAAAAGCATTCGATGATGGATTTTCACATGTATATGAAACAATCCATTTTGCCGATGGGAAGGTAAGAACATTATCAACGAAAAAAATACGTTTTACGGGCGAAGATAATAAAGAGTACATTTTAGGCATCGCATCTGACGTGACGGATATGCGTGACCTACAAGATCAAACAGAAGAATCTCAAGCCATGTATCGCATGATTATGGACTTTCTGCCTGGTTATGTTTTTCTTAAGAATAGAAATTCAGAAATCATTTTTGCAAATGAAAAATTTATAAATATGTATCCTGCAAAGGATCAAGATAAAATTATTGGCCATACAACATTCGATTTGTATGCGAAAAATATTCGCGATGGTTTAAGGCAACATGATGAGGAAGCCTTTAATAAAGGCGATGTGACACAACGGAAAAAACTGACTTTTCCTAATGGTGCAATAATCAATGCCATTATCCGTAAAAAAATAATTCATTACAAAGGGGAAGATTTATTGCTTTGTTTAATCGCAGAAGAACCAAAGTAATCTTATTTTCTTGACAAGGGCAAGGGGAAAGCGCTATATCTTCCTCAATCTTAAAACGTGGCAGGGTTATGACTGTTTTTAGCCGGTGTAAATCCTCCCTCCCCATGATGGTCATGGATACGGATAAATTGAGAGAAACATATAAAATAAGGACTTAAAAATATGAGCGCTAAACGCCCAAGTGCAAAGCACAAAATTGATCGCCGCCTAAAAGTAAACCTTTGGGGTCGTGCAAAATCTCCGTATAACACACGTCAATATGGCCCTGGACAACATGGTCCAAATTCTCGTGTGAAATTGTCTGACTTTGGTACACAGTTACAGGCAAAACAGAAATTAAAAGGATATTACGGTAATATTGGTGAAAAACAATTCCGTCAATATTATAAAGAAGCCACCCGTTTAAAAGGTGACACATCACAAAACCTAATTGGTTTGTTGGAACAGCGCCTTGATGCCGTTGTTTACCGCATGAAATTTGCACCAACCGTTTTTGCCGCACGTCAGCTTGTTTCGCACGCTCACGTTCTTGTGAATGGCAAGCGTGTGACAATTGGGTCATACAAGGTTCAGGCCGGTGATGAAATTTCCATTAAAGAAAAATCAAAAACACATCAAAACGTAATTGGTGGTTTGGAATCTGTTGAACGTGATATCCCTGAATATTTGGATGTAGATGAGAAAAAAGTTTCAGGTAAATTTATTCGTATTCCAGTGTTGGAAGATGTTCCATACCCGGTTCAAATGGAACCGAACTTGGTTGTGGAATTTTACTCACGTTAATAACTATATTTATATTAAATTCAAAAACCGCTCTTTTATGGGCGGTTTTTTGTTTGGAACTTATATTCATTTCTTTTGTTGGAAAGCCATACAAGAAAAGGAGTAAATACTATGAATTTTAAGAAGCTATTTTTTACAACGGCTATGATCGCAGCAACCTCTGGTGCAGCCATCGCAAACACTGTTGTGACAGAAAAATACACACAGACAAAAGAATTAAATGACGTTAAACAAATTCAATTTTCAAAATTTGACGAAAATAATGATGGTCAATATTCAATGCCCGAAGTAGGTAAAACATTATTTTATATGTTCGATACGGATGGAAATGAAGTCATCGATAACATGGAATGGAATAATGAAAACGTCATGACAATTATTCCTGTTGAGGAAACTAAATTCCAATATATTGATACAGATAATGATGGCATGACGGACATTCAAATTAATTCATATGACGAATTCTACACTGTATCTGGGTTGATGGCGTTTGATAAAAACCAAGATGGTTTGTCAGCAGAAGAATTTATCGATGAAGGTTTCGAAGTTTTAGATGATGACCAAAATAAAGTTATTTCATTAGAGGAATGGCAAGAAGTTTATCTGAAGACAAGAATGGAACATAACCAACCTGAAAATTATAATGATGGCCAGTAAGGTTAAAAGCTAAAGACTTTCCCTCCCCCTAAAACCGCTCTTTTAAATAAGGGCGGTTTTTTTATTGACTGGTACTTCTTTCAAATTGCTTGTAAAATCATATGCATGATTTCAAAAGCCGAAGAGTATTACAAACAAGAAAATTATGCCGAGGCTGAAAATATATGCCTTCAAATGATGGGGGCTGGTGATAATAATGTTGACGCGTTGCGATTACAATCGCTTGTCATGTTAAAAACAAATCGTGTCCAACAAGGGTTTGAGTTTTTAAAGCTTGCTTTGGAACAAGACCCAAATAGTGCAGACAACAATCTTGCACTAGGTCATTATTCGCTGGCACTCAATAATATTCCCGCGGCCATCAATGCATTTATAAGGGTTCACGAGGTTGATCCAACCAATACGGAGGCCTTACTTTATCTTGGTGATCTGCATTCTATTTTAAAAGATTGGAATAAGGTCGTTGTCTTTTTTGCGCTGTATATCAATTTGGATGCCTCAAATGCTATGCTGAATCAGATGTATACCAACACTTTGGCGAAATGCGTTTTCAAGGGATGTTCTGATGTCCAAAAATCCGCGATGGAAAAAGTTTTGCTGGACGATCGCGTCGATGCCGAAAAAATGCATGCTGTGTGGATGTATATGATTGGCAACATGCCTGATTATAAGGTATTAAGGCAAGCCACCGAACAACAATCTTTTGATTTAGACGCCTTACAGGCTTGCCTGAATTCCACATTCTTTGCAAAAGGAATAGAGCGATTACGCCAAAAAAACCCAACGATGGAGGTGGCATTAACCGCACTACGCCATGCCTATTTGGCACGCGCCAACAGTGGTAATATTTTGGATGATCATCGAACATTTTTATTTTCCCTATCCATGCAATCATGGATTAACGAATATGTGTTTTACGTTACCGATGAGGAGCTGGCATGGCTTAAAGATATTAAAAACAATATTGAAAACCGGATTGAAACGGGCGCAACGAATGATCAAATTATTCCATTAATCTATCTTTATGCCTGTTACGATTCTCCGTTTAATCTTAAGGGAATATCAGATTATTCAAAAAAAATTGATGATGATGACTTTCAATATTTTGTTCAAATCCAAATCAACGATGTCATTGAGGAGCAGGCTATCAAAAAAACGATTCCTGCTCTCACCGATATTGATGATCTGGTGTCTGTTGATGTTCAAAATATGTACGAGGAAAGCCCATACCCCAGACGCACAAACCCTGTCATCATTGATAAAGCCAAGGTCGACACAACGCCATACGACATCTTATTTGCAGGGTGCGGAACAGGGTTTCAAGTTTTGGGATTTTCCCAACAATTTCCAAATTCAAAATATACTGGAGTGGATTTAAGCCTGAGCAGCCTTGCCTATGCCATTCGTCAAACAAATCAAAAAAACGACCTTGCCGATGATCAAATGCGATATGCCCAGGCCGATATTTTAAAATTAGATCAATTACCAGATCGATATGACCGCATTTATTGCACGGGTGTTTTGCACCATATGGATGACCCTGAAAAAGGGTTAGCCGTTTTGAAAAATATACTCAAACCAAATGGCGAAATGCGTTTGGCGCTTTACAGTGAAACCGCCCGTAAAGAGATTGTCCAAGCAAGGGATTATATTGCCCAACAGGGCTATACCCAATCAAAGGCTGACATACGCCAATTTCGCCACGATATTTTAAAACAGGCTTTTCAAAGTGATTGCCCAGATTTTATCAAGATTCTTACTCAAATCCCCGATTTCTATACATTATCCGAATGTCGTGATTTGGTTTTTCATGTACAGGAACATCGATACAGCATTCCACAACTCATGGATATGTTGGATCGTCATGATTTGGAATTCATATCTTTTAATATTTCACAAAGCAATATTAAGGATAAATTCTTGGAACATTTTCCCGAGGAAAATGCCATTCTCGACCCTATGAAATGGCACGACTATGAACAAATTGAATCATACATTTTTGCGGGCATGTATGATTTTAATGTAAGACATAAAGAAAAATGACACATACTCCTGCAATTATTCTTGTCGCCCCGCAATTGGGTGAAAATATCGGTATGGTGGCGCGCGCCATGTTGAATTGTGGGCTGACCGATTTGCGGATTGTGAATCCGCGGGATGGATGGCCGTCCGATCATGCAAACCGCGCCTCATCGGGTGCATTGGAAAAGGGCGTTATCGCGCGTGTGTTTGATACAACCGCCGATGCCGTCTCTGATTTGCATTTCACATTAGCAACAACCGCTCGCCCTCGGGATATGATTAAGGATGTTTACACGGCAACAAGCGCAATGGAAACCGCGCATGCCAAAATAACGGACGGGCAGGGGGTTGGCGTGTTATTCGGCGCGGAGCGAACGGGTTTGGAAAATGAAGACATCGCGCTCGCTTCCGCTATCATCACAATTCCCCTTAACCCTGATTTTTCATCGTTGAATTTGGCGCAGGCGGTGTTGTTGGTCGCTTATGAATTTATGATTCAAGGCGACAAAACACCCGATAAACAATTCATGACTGGAAAAACCGATATCGCATCCGCCGATACGATTGACCAATTCACGGGGCGATTGATTGACGGTTTATCCGATAATGGCTTTTTCAAATCCCCCGATATGCGCCCAACGGTTGAGCGAAACCTGATCAATTTATTTGCACGTCAAACATGGACGGATCAGGACATTAAAACACTTCAAGGTGTGTTGTCGTCTTTCATTAAAAAATAATATGTTCTTGACTTGTTCTTAATTAAATGAGAAAAAGAACAAATAATGAACAATAAAAATGTACAATGGATGTTTGTGGATATGAACAGCTTCTTCGCCAGCGTGGAGCAGCAAGAAAATCCGCGCCTTGCGGGGCAACCCGTGGCGGTTGTGCCATCCATGACCGAACATACATGCGCGATTGCGGCCTCTTACGAGGCGAAATCATACGGCGTAAAAACAGGAACAATCATTCGTGATGCATTGGATATGTGTCCCCATCTGCATTGCGTTCCTGCGCGCCATGATGTGTATGTTGATTACCATCATCGTATTTTGGAAGAGGCTGTGAAGCATACCCCCCTTACCAAAGTCTGGTCGGTGGATGAATTTTCATCACGTTTGACGCCTGATAACCAATCAGTGGATCGCGCAATTGCGATTTCAAATCGTTTAAAGGCGGGGTTAGCGGATAATGTTGGGCACCATGTGAAATGTTCCATCGGGCTGGCGCCCAATGCCTATTTGGCGAAGGTGGCAACGGACATGCAAAAACCGGATGGATTGGTCGTTCTCACCCCTGATATTTTGCAGGATGCTTTGTTTCCTCTGAGCCTCACTGACTTTCCAGGGATTGGTGAAAACATGCAACGCCGTTTAAACAAAGGCGGGATATGGACGGTGGAGCATTTATGGAACACACAACCGAAACAGCTCCGTAAAATTTGGGGTTCGGTTGAGGGGGAGAAGTTTTGGTATAAAATCCGCGGGCATGATGTTCCTGATCAGGCTCACAACAAGGTCATGGTGGGGCATAGCCGCGTTTTGGACCCTGCGCATCGATCCCCCGATATGGCGAAACAAATTGCCCGACGCCTAACGGTCAAGGCCGCGCAACGGCTGCGCCGTTATGGCATGGTTGCAGGCGCATTCCGATTAAGTGTAACGACAACGGAACGTGAAAAATGGGGCGTGGATGTACGCCTTGACCATGTGGATGATAATTTATCATTTATCCAAACGCTCAATCATTTATGGGGCAGGATGACGCATGAATTTAACCCGTGGCGATTGAAAAAGGTGAGCGTCATTATGCATGACCTGCGCAAACCCGAAACGGTGACGGCGGATTTATTCTCAATTTCAAATACTCGCCAACACCAACGGCGCGTTGCGGCGGAATTATCGGCGGGGATGGATGCGCTCAATAAAAAATATGGGGCCAACACATGTCATTTCGGGGCGTGCCCATCAACATTGGCGGGGTATGTCGGTACAAAAATCGCCTTTTCCCGCATCCCCGATCAAGCCGAATTTTGGGAGTGAAAGAATGTTGGACAACTACCCCCTGTTGCCGTCCCTGCGAAGGCAGGGATCTAAAACATCAAGTATCCAAAAAGCTCCGCAACTTCCGTGACCTTGATGGGTGTTTTAATTTCCTCAGGGCTTTGGCCTCAATCTGCCTAATCCGTTCGCGCGTTACGTTGAATTGTTGTCCAACCTCTTCCAACGTGTGGTCCGTATTCATGCCAATCCCAAAACGCATTCTTAGAACGCGTTCCTCACGTGGAGTAAGCGACGCCAAAACACGCGTCGTTGTTTCACGCAAATTCGAATGGATGGCACTATCCATGGGATTGAGGGCATTTTTATCCTCGATGAAATCACCAAGATTTGAATCTTCCTCATCACCAACGGGTGTTTCCAATGACACAGGCTCTTTAGCGATTTTCAAAACCTTGCGGACCTTGTCTAAAGGCATATGCAGGCGTTTTGCCAATTCTTCCGGTGTTGGTTCACGACCAATTTCATGCATCATTTGACGCGATGTCCGAACCAGTTTGTTGATCGTTTCAATCATGTGAACAGGGATACGAATTGTGCGGGCCTGATCCGCGATAGACCGCGTAATCGCCTGACGAATCCACCATGTCGCATATGTTGAAAATTTATAACCACGACGATATTCAAATTTATCAACCGCCTTCATCAAACCGATATTCCCTTCCTGAATCAAATCAAGGAATTGAAGCCCGCGGTTTGTGTATTTTTTCGCAATGGAAATCACAAGACGCAAATTCGCCTCGACCATTTCCTTTTTCGCGCGGGCGGCCTCGCGCTCACCCTTTTGAACGGTAGACACGATACGGCGAAATTCGGATATAGGCAGGCCAGCCTCTTCAGATGTGGCGGCGATTTCTTCGCGCATCTTTTCAATTTTATCTTTATTCTTACCGATAAAATCAGCCCAGCCCTTGCTTTTGCTTTTGGCCATGTCTGTGATCCATTTTGGATCCATTTCGCGACCATAATAATTTTCAAGGAAATCCTCACGTTTGACCTTTGAATCAATGGCCATACGCATCATTTGCCCCTCAATCGCAACCATATTGCGGTTGGTTTTGTATAAGCGATCTAATAATTGTTCAATACGTGCAGGGTGCAAATTGATGGTGTTCATCAATGCAACCATGTCTTCTTTTAATTTCTCGTATTTTTTCTTTGTCGCATCATCAACGGTTTTCCCTGATGTCAGCGCCTCAATCCGTTTATCTGTTACGGCAGACATTTTTTTATATGTTTTGCGGATATTGTTAAAAATATCATAAACGCCGGGTGCGACTTCCTCTTCCATCGCAACAAGTGACATGGCCACGGCATCTTCACCTTCGCCGTCGCTATTTTCACCGTCTTCGCCTTCGGCCTTTTCATCATCGTCATCATCTTCGGCGTCGGCACCGTCTAACGCTTCGGGGTCGGATTCCGGGTCAACATCTTGGCCTTGGGAATAAGTTGTTTCCAAATCAATCACTTCGCGTAAAAGAATGTCACCTTTTTCCAAAGCTTCGTGCCACGCAATAATCGATTGAATAGCCAGTGGAGATTCACAAATCCCGCCAATCATCATTTCACGACCGGCCTCAATCCGCTTGGCAATCGCAATCTCACCCTCACGAGATAGCAATTCAACCGTTCCCATTTCACGTAAATACATGCGCACAGGGTCATCGGTTCGTCCTAAATCATCATTTTTAACGTTGCCTTTAACAACGCCATGTTCTTCGCCATCATCGGCCTTCGCGGTTGGCTCGTCATCTTCTTCATCAACATCATCGGAATCAACCATGTTAACACCGCTGTCATTAATGACTGACATGATGTCTTCGATTTGATCTGATGAATAGGTGTCATCAGGTAACATTATATTGAGTTGATCATGGGTCAGGTAGCCCTGCTTTTTCCCCATATCGATAATGGCCTTGGTGATTTTGGCCATGTCCTTGGCGGAGGTCGCCCCAACCTTTGATTTTGTTTCCTCTTCGGAATTATCGTTATCGATGTCTTGATTATCTTTATTTTTCAATGCGGTGCCCATAAACTTTACTCATTATCCTTTTTTGGAATCTATATCAAACTGCGACCCTGTCCAGCAGTTCTTTCAAACCTGTTTCAATTGCCTCGGATGCATCAATGTCAAAAACATAAGATGCATGAAGCTTCATATCCATATTCAGGCTGGCAATTTGATCCCCGTTTATGCCTTTATTTTCCAAGGCTTCTAATAACTTTTCGTGGGTAATGCCGCTTGTATCAGAAAGTATTGATATAACATTTTGACGTAGGCCGTCAAGGGCAGGATTATCACATTTAAAACCCGCCAATTGTTCCTCGTAAACATCATAAAATATCGGATTACGAATAATAATCCCCAAAATTAGGCGCGAAGGCAAATCCCGATTCGCATTTGGGCGTTTCATTTGGATGGATGGCACGGCATTTTGACGCGATTTATTGCGCGATCCCCCTCTAAAATTTTGATAAAATTTATCCTTAAGGATTTGGCGATAGGATTGTTGAATATTGCGATCGGCAATTTGAACAACCATCCGCTCTATACCATCCATCAGTGATGCGCGGGATTCAGGGCGTGAAAAATCTTTGCCCGTGACCAAGGTTCGCCATATCATATCATGCAAGGGGATTGATTGATCGATAATGCTCTGCATCGCTGGTGCGCCCTTGATCCTTAAAACATCATCGGGGTCTTGGCCTTGGGGCATAAAGGCAAATCGCGCGGATACACCAGGACGCAAAATTGGCAAAATGCGTTCCATCGCCCGAACAGCGGCGCGTTGCCCTGCATTATCACCATCAAAACAGAGGATTGGTTCTTTAATCTGATCAATCTCGTCCGTTCGGATCATATCCCACAATAATGTGATTTGCGTTTCGGTAATTGCCGTGCCCAATGGTGCGACCGCGCCTTTAAACCCAGATTGGCT
>JAUHXB010000218.1 GCA_030427215.1 Alphaproteobacteria bacterium
TGCTATCACCTTCTGAATGCGGTTCCGTTGAGCTAATGTTAAATCCCATTTTATCGTACAAAAATTGTGCTTTAGCTTCATTTGGACTATCACTCGTCCATAATTTTAAAAAATCTTTATTTCGCTGTTTTGAGATTTCAATTAGATGGTTCAGTAAATCTGTACCTATACCCTTCCCTCTGTGATCTGGGTGCACACAAAACCAATTAACCCAATCAGTCGTCTCTTGATCTGAATCCATTTCCATTATGCCTACTATTCCGGCAACTTGTTCATGACTGATTGCAACCCAGTATTGTCTATTACTAAATTCCGCCATGTCTTTTTTATCTTTAGCGATTTCAGGATTTAAAGATGCTTTTAAAGATCTGGCTGGTAAATCACTATGTTCTGTATACCAAGAAAAAGCTACGCGAACGGTTTCTATTGCGCTATCGAGATACTTTTCGGTTAAAGGGATAATTTTACTCTGTGCCTCTGTGTCTTCGTGGTTCAAATCTTCTTGGATTGCATCATTGGCTTCGTCTTCTCGCAATGACGGGTCAGAAGGCGGCAAAGGCATCATTTCCATTAATTCGGCGTCGGCCTCTGCCTCGTTCATGGGGTCGTGGTCTAATTCTTGCTTGGGCTGTTTTGGGTTTTCTTTGTCTTCGACGGATTTCATAAAATCATCGAATTGCCCTGTTAGGGCGTATTGCATATATTTTATACGGCGGAAAAATTTACCGACTTGGTAGGCGATTTTTGGAATATCTTGGGGTCCGATCACGAATAACGCAATCGCCCCAACGATCAATATTTCGGCCCATCCAAAATCAAACATTCAAACTATCTTCTGTTCGTTCACGCAAAGGTCGCCAGGAACACGCCATGGTCGCAAAGGGTTTAGTGATTTTAAAAACCATTGCGCCCTTTGCGACTCCTTTGCGCTCTTGGCGTGAACGGTTACAATGCCTGCGGCGCTCATTTTTTATTCTTATTTTTATCGATTGATTTGGGTTCAGTGTCATCTTCATCCAACCCTTTTTTGAAATTCTTTACACCTTTTGCCAAATCCCCCATGACCGCGGGCAATTTTCCCGCACCAAACAGCAACAAGACCAACAAAACAATTAATAGTATTTGCCAAATTCCAAGAGACATACTTTTTTCCTTTATATAACTTTATATGATTATAGTGCGCTTATTCGTCCGATTCGTCAAATAATTCGCCTGATGATGGTAAAGTTTCAACGGATGGACGACGATCCAGTAACCCTGCCGATTTCAGATCGTCAATTCCGGGTAAATCCGTTATTGATTCCAAATTAAAATGCGCCAAAAACCCTGATGTTGTCACCCAAGTGAGGGGTCGTCCAGGTGTTTCACGGCGTCTACCTGGTTTCACCCATGCGGATTCAATCAAAATATCCAATGTTCCACGCCCCGTTGCCACCCCGCGAATATTTTCAATTTCCGCGCGTGTCAACGGTTGGTGGTAGGCAATAATCGCCAATGTTTCCATGGCGGCGCGCGATAATTTCCGTTCAACCTCAATTTCGGTTTGTAGGAGGTCTGATAATTCAGGAGCGGTTTTAAACGACCAATATCCGCCATTATCACATAATTCTATTCCCCGCCCAACATAATCTTGCTTCAAGGCATTGAGTAATTTAAGAATTGTCGCCTCATCCAAATCGGGCAACCATTTATTCATATCCGATGCCTGCAATGATTTTTCTGACGAAAAAATAATGGCCTCAAGACATTTTATAAATTCAGCATCGTTTGACATGGTTCTTTATAACGGTTTTTGATTATCTTAAAAACATTTTTTCTCGACCGTTTTATAAACTAAAGTTTAATATATACCCTTGGTTGTTTGATTTTCTTTGATTTCTTATTATTATATGTTAAAATAATTAAGAATAGAAAGTGGGGGCTTTCAAAGATGAAAAATCAAATTTACGACGGCGATAAACCGTTTAATTACGATCGCATTGCGCGTTTATGGAGCATTATTTTAGATAAAGACGTTGAGGCAAAACAGGTTGCATTATGCCTGCATCAACTTCATTTATCAGGGTTATTGGATAACCCCGATGATTTAGAGTATATTATTCCAATGACGGAAAATTTATTTAAATACGAGGCCTTAAACCGCCTTTGATTCAGCGTGCTTAATACCTTCTATAACCAATGATTTGGCTTTTTCTGCGCCTTCCCAACCCAATACTTTGGCCCATTTCCCTTTTTCAAGGTCTTTGTAATGGGTGAAGAAATGTTCAATTTGTTCGCGGATAATTGGACGGATATCGTCCAAATCATTGATATTATCATGATAAGGGAACATTTTTGACACAGGCACCGCGATGATTTTTTCATCCATACCACCGTCATCTTCCATCATTAAAACGGCAACAGGGCGGGATCGTAAAACCGCACCAGGAATAACGGGCATTTCACCCAAAACCATCACATCAATCGGGTCACCGTCACCACCAAGAGTATGTGGAATAAATCCATAATTGGCCGGATAAAACATGGATGTATGAACAAAACGATCAACAAACATCATGCCTGAATCCTTATCCATTTCATATTTAACGGGAACCGCGCCCTTTGGATTTTCAATGATGACATTCACGTCATTTGGGGCGTCT
>JAUHXB010000011.1 GCA_030427215.1 Alphaproteobacteria bacterium
CAAATTAAATGATTTGAAGATTGCAATGATGTCTGGTGGGATTACATTGGGGCATATGATATCCATTGCCGATATTGTGGCGACTCATCGTGAAACAATCACTGACCCTGAATTAACAGCAATTTTGGACGAAATTGACCTTCGTGCTCATGTGGAGTTAGCAAAATTAAACATGGCGAAAAAACATCTGTGAGTAATGTAAATAGTCTGATTGCTTGACACAGGCGTATCTATGTATTATTTCATCACGCAAATTAAAGGGAATTGATAGGAGATTTAAACGCAATGGCCCAATCATCAACGATTTTACCACCAGATTACGATCCAATGAAAGATAAGGGCGAATTTATGAACCCTGTCATGTTGGAATATTTTCGTCAAAAATTAATGAATTGGCGGTCTGAACTTCTTCGTGAATCATCTGACACTATTAAAAATTCATTGCAGGGCGAACAATTGCAAAAGCCAGATATGACAGATCGCGCATCGGCAGAGACGGATCATGCATTGGAATTGCGCACACGTGACCGTGAACGTAAGTTGGTTAAAAAAATTAATCAGGCCCTTCAACGGATCGAAGAAAACGATTACGGATATTGCGAAGAGACAGGTGAGCCTATTTCAATCCCTCGTCTTGATGCGCGTCCCGTTGCAACAATGTCGTTAGAGGCGCAGGAGCGCCACGAGCGGAAAGAAAAAGTCCACCGCGACGAGTAGGCCATATCATCTGTTCACCTTGAATGTGCGTTTGTAAAAAGTCGAGCATCTATAGACTTAGGGTGCGCTTTATTCCTTTCTTAAGAAATTAAATTAAAGCGCCAACGATTCTATTGCATTGCTAATTTTTGTCCCTTCCCATTCAGCTAACCCTTCATTCGGCTGAGCGTTATAGGCATCTGTAATGTGACTGGGGATGTTTGCCTGATGTCTGTCGATGGAATGGAAGTATGACGCCTCTTGGTATAAGGGATGGGATAGGGGAATTTCATTTTTATGATACATCATGGAAAGGTGGTGCTGTACTAAATGTGTGGCTTCGTGGTGTGCTGTACAAAATGCTTCACGAGCATTTTTTATTAGCTCGCCATGCTGTAAATATTGTGTGATTATAGAACTACCAGTATTTAAATCACCAGAAAATGTTCCAAATAGTAAAACTAACCCACCTTTAGTCCTCCTATATGCCCCTTCTTTGAATACATAGGAATAGGGTAACTTCTCAGTAAGGCCGTCAATATAAATATCCTTATGTAAATTTACTGATTTTCTTAAAATATATTGTCTTGTCTCAACAGACAAACGATCCCAGTTTCTATAGCAGGTGAGAATATGCCTATTTCTAGGCCTCATAAATTGAGATATTAACCTTTGTCTACGTGATCGTTGCCATTCATAAAAGCCAGATGAAATATTAAATGCTCGATTTAAAGTTAAAAGAGAGGCAACACTAGGATCTCCTAAAACAGGGTTTTGACTTTCTTCCCTTCTTTTAATTATTTTTCGTATGAGGGCGCATTTTGAGGATGTAGAAATACTCTGTACTTCGTCAAAACTTAGAGGCTCAAAAACAGATCTCTCAGCTAAGGTTCGTAAATCTAGTTTCATATTCCCTGTATTTTATTATTATGTTTCTTTAATAAAAGACTATGGGAACTAATATTTCAAGTCAAAAAATAAAATATCTACATTTTTCCTGCGGTAGCTTTTTTGATCAATGGAATTGATAAAGCGTATGGCAGTTTCGCAACTGTTTTTAGGATATAACTAAAGATCACAGGAAACGTAATTTCAAATGATCCGCGTTTAAGCCCTTTAACAATAGACTTTGCGGCTTCCTCTGGTGTAATCATCATTGGCATTTCAAAATCATTTTGATCGGTCAGTGGCGTTTTCACAAACCCTGGGTTAATCACCTGAATTTTAATGTCGGTATCATAAAAATCGATGGCTAGGGCTTCACACAAATTAATCAGCGCCGCCTTTGTTGGGCCGTATGATAATGATTTGGGTAGGCCGTGATATCCTGCGACACTGGATATTACCGCGACATGCCCTTTACTCGCTTTTTTAAAACGTTTAAGAACAGGATCCAAAATATTGGCCGTTCCTTGAACATTAATATCAAAATGTTTTTTAAACATGTCTGCATCAAAATCTTTTGCGGTTTCCGCGGAAAACCATCCCGCGCATTGAATAACGCTATCCAAATTTTTAATGCCTTTCATGGCATTACCAATAGATTTTGTGTCCGTGACATCCACGGTTGTGTAAGTGATATTGTCAGAAGTCTCCGTAATAGCCTTTAATTTATCTTCTGATCTGGCGGATATGATGACTTGTTTTCCGTCTTTGGCTAAGGCTTTGGCAAGGGCCTCGCCGATACCGCTTGATGCACCAATAATCCAAATCTTTTTAATGTCATCGTAATTCATGTCCTATCCTTACTGTTATAAATTTGTTACATATCTATATACGCTTTAATCACGGAAATTGTTCATGCAAATTTATCTGCCGATTGCCGAAATGGCCGTACAGGCCGAGACAATTGCCCTTTTGGGGGCGGTTGTTGGCGTGATTTCGGGCGTGTTTGGTGTTGGTGGAGGATTTTTAACAACACCGTTTCTTATTTTTCTGGGTATTCCACCCGCCGTTGCCGTTGGAACACAGGCCAGTCAGCTTGTTGCATCGTCAACCACCGCCGTGATTGGGCATTGGAAAAAACGTAATATCGACCTTAAAATGGCGTGGTATTTATTGATTGGTGGATTTATTGGAACCGTTGTAGGTATATTTATTTTCCGCCTGCTACAATATATCGGTCAGGTTGATTTGGTTGTATCCGTTTTATACGTCGTTTTCTTGTGCGCCATTGGCGGCATGATGTTAAGCGAAAGCGTCACAACGCTTTACCATTCTACATTCAAAAAAGATAATGCGGATGATGAGGGAACATCACAAACGCCGTCCAAGCCATCCTATTGGGATCATTTACGCGCGACATTGCCTTATAAAGTTCAATTTCCAGAGTCCAGATTGTATATCAGCGCGATTATCCCCATTGTTATTGGCATTATCGGTGGGTTAATGGTGTCGGTCATGGGAATCGGGGCGGGATTCCTCCTCGTACCAGCCATGATATATATGTTACGAATGCCGCCATTATTGGTGGCGGGCACAACTCTTCTACAAATTCTAATCACCTCCGCCATTGCCTGTATCTTGCATGCCGTGATGAACCAGACAGTTGACCTTATTTTGGCGTCAATTTTAATTGGTGGAAGTGTCATAGGTGCGCAAATTGGCGTTCGTCTATCACCTTATATAAAAGGTGCCACAGCGCGTTTTTTATTGGCTTCCATCATTACAATTGTTGGGTTGCGATTGGCGTCTGATTTACTCATCCCACCTGAAAATTTATATTCATTGGTGGTGCGATGAGAATTTTTATATTTGTTTTATTTGTACTTATATCACCCGCGCATGCCAAGTTGGATATTGATATTTCCGAACCGAATCTGGAAATCACAACGGGGTTTACGGGCGACACACTAACCCTATTTGGAACGGCACAACCAAAGGGTGATATTATTATTTTGGTGAAGGGTCCACGCAAGGACACAACCGTTCGGCGCAAAGCAAATGTTATGGGATTATGGTTGCATGGGCGATCCATGACATTTCGTGATGTGTGGGGATATTATAATATCGCTAGCTCGAAACCCATTGCCGATATTGCATCCCCTGATATCCTTGCGCAATATAATATGGGGTTAAACAGCCTTGTTTTTATTCCCAAAGGTAAGGAAAAGCAAAGCGATATTAGCCGATTTACCGAGGCTTTAATCCAAAACAAACAATTAAGTGGTCTTTACGCCCTGACCCCTAATGCCGTTGATTTTTTGAATGATAGCTTGTTTAAAACCACAATCAATATGCCCGCTAATGTGCCCTTGGGAGATTATGAGATTGAAGCATTTTTATTTCGGAATGGGCAATTAATTGACCAAGAAACACACCCGTTTAATATTGCACAGGTTGGGATTGCGGCAAACGTCCATGATTTTGCCTATCACAGACCATTTTTATATGGGATCAGCGTGATTTTGTTGGCGTTACTGTCCAGCCTGATCGCGATAGTATTATTGAGGAGAGAGTAAATTATGAGTGACAGTGACAATCAAAAGCCATGGGCAGGAACCCGCCGCGGGGATGGCGGTGTTTACCTTATGGTCGCGGATGGAAGCGAAGAACAACATATTGCGGCCTATTACGCATCCAAAATTGCACAGGCGCGGCGCGGTTATATCGCCATTGCCCACATCACCGATTTGGATGATTTCGTCCATTGGGGGAAAGTCGAGGCCATGATGCGTAACGATATGCGAGCGCAGGCGGAAAAAGATGTTTGGCAAATTGCCAAAGACATTAATGATCATAATGAACGCATATTCCCTAGCCTGTATATCCGTGAAGGGAAAATGGTTGATAAGATTTTGGATATTATTGATGAGAATAAATCCATCCGTGCGCTTATTTTGGCGGGTTCAAAAACCGGAAATAACCAAGGGCCTTTGGTCACGCATTTTTCAGGAAAAGGCATGGGCAGTTTGAGAATTCCAGTTATTATCGTCCCGGGACATTTGGACAAAGAGGCAATTGACGCGGTGACTTAGTTGTTTGGCTATTTAGCTGGTTGGCTTCTTGGCTAAATAGCTAAATAACTAACCAGCCAACCAACCATCAATCCCCCTCACCAGGTTCTGGCGAAAATAAATCCATTTTATCGGTTTTGGTTTTATACTCTTCCGCCTCTGGCAAAGGATTTGTTTTGCGCGTCAGCACAGGCCATTGTTCCGAATAGTCGCGGTTTAATTCCAAGAATTTTTCGGCCTTGGGATCGCTATCTGGAATAATCGCGTCAATCGGGCATTCAGGTTCACACACACCGCAATCAATGCACTCATCGGGGTGAATGACCAACATATTTTCGCCTTCGTAAAAACAATCAACGGGGCAAACCTCAACACAATCGGTGTATTTACATTTGATACAAATATCAGTAACCACAAATGTCATGTTTTTTCATCCTTACTATCGGTATCAGAATTATTTACACGATCACTCTTTCGACGTCTAGGGGGCTGTGCCTCTAAATCCACCTTGGTCGGACGAATAGGGGTAAGGCCATACATACTCAATCTTGCCTGACGACCTTTGTGAACGACCTCGCGATAGAGAATTAATAATCCACTGGCGACAATAATCGCGCTTCCTAACCATACATTCCATTCGGGAAATTGCATCCAAAAAATAATATCGAATCCGATGGCAAACACGATAGATGCGTACGAGAACACGCTAACATACGCTGCGGGCGCCTGAGAGTATGCTTTGGTTAATAAAAATTGTGCTAAACCCCCCAATATTCCAATACATAAAAGGGCGTAAAACACCCAAACATTGTCAATAGGTTGCCAGAAAAATGGGCACAAGATAAAGGATGCAATGATTCCGCAAACAGTAAAATAAAGCACGATTGTCAATGAATGTTCTGTTTCCCCCATACGTCGGACTAAAATAGCGGCAATGGCCGCCAATAATGCGGCCGTCAAAGCAATGATAGAACCCATAACATTTGTATCTCCTGTTGGGCTGGCGATAATGATAACCCCAATCAGGCCAACAACAACTGCGCCCCAACGCCATGGGCCAACAGTTTCCTTTAAAAATGGAACGGATAAGGCCGTTAAAATGATGGGCGAGGCAAAATGTAGGGCGGTCGCATCACCCAGAGGCAACATTTTAAATGATAGGAAGAAACAGGCCATAGCGCTAACCCCTATCAAACCTCTTACCATATGTGCCAATGGCTTTTGAGTGCAAAGAAGAGACTGGCTATCTACATGACGGCTAATCAGTAACAATACAACAGGCAGAGCCAATAAATTTCGAAATAAAATAATTTGGGTAATGTGAATGCCGCTTTCCGCTGCGTATTTCACCGCCAAATTCATAAATGAAAATAAAATTGTCGAGGTTAATGCAAAGACAAAAACTTGCATGGGGTTTGTAACGTGGGTTTCGGACATTTGGTGAACCAATCAGTAATGAATTGCGTATCTTGTTTATATATGAAAGGTACAAAATGAAATATTTATTTTTAGGGTTATTTGTTTTTCTAACATTCCCTGTTTCTGCAGGGATACCAGATAGTGGAAAATTAGAATTTGAGGTGTTGCGAAATGGCAATCCGTTTGGCACGCATACCCTGAATTTTACCCAAACCAATGATGGCTTGACCCGTGTTGATATCAATATTGATATGTCTGTATCCGCCGGCCCTATTGATTTTTTCAAATATACTCATCGAAATACAGAGCTTTGGGATGGCAATAAATTGGTCGGATTGTCATCTGAAACAAACGATGATGGCGATGATTATTTTGTGAATGCGTCTTGGGGTGATGATGTGTTTAAGATTCAAAGTAGTTCTAAAAATCAAGAATTACCAAAACCCATCATGTCTACAAGTTACTGGCATAGCGATTTTGTAAAACAAACCCAACTATTGAATTCACAAAAAGGGCTTATTGATACAATTGTAATTCAATCGAAGGAAAAAGAGGTTGTTAATGATCGTCCAGCAATAAAATATATTATTCGCGTCAATGATGATCGGGATATCACCATTTGGTATGATGTTGCTACAAATCAATGGGTAGGATTAGAGTTCACGATCAAAAATCAAAATATATCCTATCAACGTGTAACGGAATTTTGATAGGTGACATTTATTCGTACAGAAATAGTTGATTTTTTGTTAATTTTTTGTTAATATCTTTTTAGTTGGTATTTAAACATTCAGAAATAAGTTGCAGAATGCAAAATTTTTCTGATAACGCATAAACCTAAAATAATTTTTAAGAATGAATAAGGTCTATTGAATAAATGGCATCTTTTCGTTTGTGCTGTATCCCAATTAATAAACATAACAAAAATAAAGAGGAAGAGAATTATGAGTAATAAGCCAGCAAATGATGTGATGAATTTCAAACAAGGTGATGCCGTTGTTTACCCAGCTCATGGTGTTGGGCATATTGAAGGCGTTGAATCATACGAGGTTGGCGGCGTTGACGTCTCTCTATACTCGATTTCTTTTGAAAAAGACCGTATGCGTTTAAAAATTCCAGTGCAAAAGGCTGAGGAATCTGGGCTTCGTGGTTTGTGCTCTTCTAATCGTTTGGATGATGCATTGTCAACTTTACAAGGTAAGGCAAAGGCAAAACGCGCTATGTGGTCACGTCGTGCACAAGAATACGAAACAAAAATTAATTCGGGTGATCCGGTTATGATTGCCGAGGTTTTGCGTGACCTTCGTCGTCCAAAGGATGATAACGAGCAATCATATTCAGAGCGTCAGATTTATCAATCAGCATTAGAGCGTTTAGCGCGCGAAGTTGCAGCGATTGAAAAAACATCAGAAGATGCAGCTGCATCGAAATTAGAGGGTGTGCTTAGTCAAGTTGCATAAACAAGATTGAAACATTTAAATTAAAAAGGCACTTTTAAAAGTGCCTTTTTTTTGTGATGTAGAAAAATGAGAAAGATCATGTTAAAAAGAAAATATGGTATTCACTCGTTTTAGTATATTTCTATTATTGTTCTGCTTTCATTATATGGATAGTGCCTTAGCAAATAACACGCTATTTCAAAACTATTTGGCACAAGAGAAATCTTATATTGATCGTGTCAATCAAGAGGCAAAAAATGTTTTTAATAGCAGTTTCCCTGAATGCGATGCCGAGATTAATTTACAAAGAAGAAAGCCCATTACTTTAACAAACACCAAGATGAAGTCAAAAGCCTCAGCAAAAGATTTTAAACGTCAAAATCGTCGTAAAGGTGAAAATGTTGAATTTGATGATGATATTATTATTGTTCATCCTGAATATGGGCAATGGATAGAACGTTTATGGGCAGAAGCATGTGATAAGCGTATTAACATCAATTTGCTTGTCAACGGATACGATTTTGAAAATTACCCCGTGATATACCCAATGATGAATGGAACTAGTAAAATTGCGATTATTAATCAAGATAAGGCCTTTGAGGCGGTTAAAGCAACAGTTCGACAAGTGGTAAAAAACTGTTCAGGAGCCGTTTTTGTGCGTGATACATTTTTTTTGGGATATAGAAATACAGAAACAAGACAGATTATGGAGAAAGATTCCGGAAATGGTTGGTTCGAAAAATGGTCTATCTTCACTTGTAACAAAAATTATGAGGCTGACATTGTTATTTTGCCAGATGCAAAAACCGAATATAAATATCTTGTTCGAATGAGAGAATAAAAGCGGTTTTACATTTTACGCTGTATAAAAAAACCGCTTCTATTTTATTTATTCGCCAGATGCCTTTTTGATATCAACGGTGTTATCGCTTTCTGTGTTATCCTTGTCTTCAGTATCATTGTCACTTTCAGGTCCAGCCAACATACCATCGGCAACCAATCCGGCATTTTCCCGAATTTGTTTTTCAAGTTTTGCCTCAAATTCCGGGTTTTCTTTTAGGAATGTTTTTGCATTTTCTCGCCCCTGACCAATACGATCGCCACCTGATGAAAACCATGATCCTGCCTTTTCAACAATACCCGCGGCGACGCCAAGATCGATGATTTCTCCTTGTTTGGATACGCCCTCGCCATACATAATATCAAATTCAACCTGACGGAAAGGAGGGGCCATTTTATTTTTGACAACCTTCACTCGTGTTTGATTTCCAACAATTTCATCCTTGTCTTTAATTTGACCAATACGGCGAATATCAAGGCGAACGGAGGCATAAAATTTCAATGCATTTCCACCTGTTGTTGTTTCGGGTGAGCCAAACATGACGCCGATTTTTGACCTGATTTGGTTGATAAAGATAACAATTGTGCGTGATTTCGCAATGGACGATGTCAATTTACGAAGGGCTTGTGACATTAAACGCGCCTGTAAACCCATATGGGAATCCCCCATGTCACCTTCCAATTCCGCGCGTGGCACAAGAGCCGCAACAGAATCGATAACAAGAACATCTAAAGCACCAGACCGCGTCAAGGTATCCGCAATTTCAAGGGCCTGTTCCCCCGCATCAGGTTGAGAAATTAATAATTCATCAATGTTACACCCTAATTTTTTTGCATACCCTGGGTCAAGGGCGTGTTCTGCGTCAATGAATGCACATGTTCCACCGGTTTTTTGAGCCTCGGCAATGACCTGAAGCGCCATTGTTGTCTTACCAGATGATTCAGGACCATAAATTTCAACAACACGACCACGCGGCACACCGCCAATTCCAAGCGCAATATCAAGTCCGATTGACCCTGTTGATACACTTTCCACATTCATGCTTTGTGCGCCTTCACCGCCCAATTTCATGATTGATCCCTTACCAAATGCGCGTTCGATTTGTGATAGTGCGGCCTCTAATGCCTTTGATTTATTGTCATCCATCTTTTGTTCCTTTGCATCGCTTAATTTTGTTACACTCATGACACTAATCCTTTTTCTAAATAATTCTAGAGAAAGCGTGTATTACGCTAATCTCTTCCACATATTTGTATAAGAACATATTAGGAACGCCATGTAAAGAACAAAAATAGAACAAAATTATTTTTTTGTTAAAGGGAAATTCCACATTGGGATAATGGCGATTATTTTTAGGATAACGGGGACAAAGGCGTAAAAATAAGGAAGGGCGTATGCGTTATCGCCACTCACTTCATTAAACCCAGTGAGCGCGAGGAGGGGCAAGAAAATTCCTGCGGATAAGGCCAATGATAATTTTGTTACCATTGACCACATGGCAAAAAATAATCCTGTTCGGTTTTCGCCTGTCATATCCCGATCAACATCAACAACATCCGCCTGAATCGATGCGGGGAGAGCCAAATCCGCGCCTAATGTTAACCCCGTTAAGACACATATTATTAAAAATATGGTTGTATCACCCGCCCCAATAACAAAAGGTACGGTGAGGAACACACAACATGAGAAGACCATCGCATAAGACCAAGCACGATGTTTTGATGTTTTTTTGGATAGCCAATACCAAAACGGGATGCCCAATATCCCGCTGAAGAAATAGATAAAAAGTAATTGCCCCGCCATATCCTTCGCTCCAATGATATGCTCGACGAATAAAAGAAAGAGTGTGGCGGGAAGGGCATTCGCCATGGAGTTAATCAAAAAAGAAAAGATCAGGCGTTTAAATGGGGTGTTGTCATTAAGTGGTTTTAAAATAGACCGAACATCCCCGACTTGATCGGGGATCCAGTCCTTTTTGTTACTATTCTGGATCCCCGCTTTCGCGGGGAAATTTTCGTTAAGAAACAGTCCGAAAATTAAAGTACATATCGGCAATAAAATCACCGTCAAAAGGGCAATAATATTAAGCGCTTTGTCCGCACTGTCCTCGCCTGCGTATCCCATGGCGGCAACGATTGATAGCGGTATTAAAAGGCCAAGTGTTGTAAACCCCTCGCGCCAAGAGGTGATGGATGTGCGTTCATTATAATCATCCGATAATTCAGCGCCAAGCGCATTGAGGGGCAATAACATACATGTCCACCCGATATAGAGAAGACATGAAAATCCAATAAAGTAAAAAGCGTTTGCTTGATCCAATGGTGGATTCAATAAAAACCATGTTCCAATTAATGTCGGTAATAATCCGCCAATGATCCAGATTTTACGTGTTCCGATTTTATCAGATGCAATCCCGATCAGGGGGTCGCTGATCACGTCAATCATACGTGCGATGAGTAAGCATATTCCCACCATCGCCAACCCCATTCCCATATCCTGCGCATAAAATGTGGGCAGGTATATCATGATGGGTAAGGTTAAGGCCGCCAAAGGAATAGCGGGCAGGGCATATATTATTTTTTGTATTAATTGCATTTAATTTCAATACGATCAGAATCGATATCAAGTTCAATATTTTGGCCAATGGGAAAGGTCATCAACCGATCCCCATGCCCAAACGGCAGATCGCGATATATAGGGACAGAATCAGGAACATGTTCCGCCAAAATTTCGTGCATTTCAAAACCATAGGGGCGCCCCGTATCCATCATATTATCAAATTGTCCGATCAAAAGGCCTCTGATTTGATTGAAAACGCCTTTACGCTTGATCGCGCAGAATGTGCGATCAAGATAGCTCCATTCCGTGTTCCATCCTTCCAAAAATAAAATTTTACCCACGCAATCAATGTCATCAAGAAGATATTGAAACAGGGATACATTCCCGCCGATTAAGGTGCCATTCAAATTAACATCTTCGACTTGGTCGGGGAAATTATGAGACAACATCTCAAAACACTGCTCAATATCGTGTTTGTTACCTTCGTGAACCATAAACCACCTCAGCGTTGGTCCGTGATAGGTCACTAACCCCGTGCGGGCGGAAATGATATTTAATGGAACGGTGCAATCGCTGAACCCCATAATGATCTTAGGGTTGGCACGAACAACATCAAAATCAATCATATCAACCCAATGCATGGCGCGATTTCCGCCACATGCAAAAATAATAGCCTTTATGTCTGGGTTTTTGATCAAGTCATGAAACGCATCGCGTTTGGCCTGGTTCAATCCCGCGGATTGATTTAAGGTATCATGGGTTTGCGGGTGGATATGAACGTTATAGCCATAGGATTCAATGATTGCTTTTGATGCCTCGACATCATCACGCGTGATAAAAGATGACGGTGCCATTACACCAATCGTATCGCCTTTTTGTAATGCAGCTGGGGTTATTTGTTTCATTTCATGCTTACCAAAATACTCATTATAATAACAGAAATAACAATGCCTATTCCTGATTTTACGTCGACAGTTTCTTTATGCCCTTTAAATTTATAAAACAACATAATCCAAAATGGCGCGGTTAACATCACCGCAGTGACATAAGCAGGGTTAGGTGTTAAAGCAAATCCATATAATCTAAACACAACAACGGCAGTTAAAATAAGAGACAACCAAAAAGATGGAAGTAGGTATTTTTGTTTATCTTTTACTTGTTCTTTTTTCTTCATAAATGGGCTGAGAAAGATTAGTGAAACAGATTGAATAAAAGCCCAAACAATTATGCCATCAATAGTAGGTAAATAATCAATACCTGATTTTGCAAGCAGGCTTATTGTTCCCATGATAAGGATTGGTGGGATCATTGCTTTTAAAATAGAAAAAGAAATCTCACATTTTTTCATTCGAAACGAAAAATAAATAGATGACGCAATGCAAATCAAAATACCGCATGCAATCAATGGACTATTAATGAGATCATAAAATTCCGATGGTGAAATTATTAACCAAGCAAAAAAGACAAATGGAATTGTGAGAGGCTCAACTCTTGTAATAGGGCCTGCATCATATTTAGAAATAAAATCGAAAATATAGCGTTCTTGAATTAATACTAATGGACCAGTCAAAAGAGCGAAGCAGTAGAATAAAATTTCTGTAGGCCATTCGATAAAGAATAGAAATGGTAAAAATATAAAAGCCTGAAATAATTTGATTAGGACAGTAAGTTTGTGCCCTGATAATTTCAAATATTGATTGGATAACCTGTAAACAGAATTAAACAGCGCTGCCGACAGTGCAAGTGTGAACCACATCTATCCATGATCGACGTCAATTTGGATGACGTCAATGGTTTTTGCCGCGAACCCTGCCTCGCAATAGCATAGATATTGTTCCCATGTGCGTTTAAACCGATCGTCAAATCCCATCTTGGTGAGTTCGGGCCAAACCTGTTGGAATTTATCGTTCCACATGTTTAATGTACGGGCGTAATCCAACCCAAATGATAAATGCCCTGTTGTGCGCAACTTTGCGTTTTTAATTTGGCTTTTTAACGCGCCCATGGACGGCAACATTCCGCCAGGGAAAATATAGCGCTGGATATAATCTGCACTGTTACGATAATTTTCGAAACTTTGATCGCGGATGGTGATAATTTGAAGGCATGCACGACCGTCTTTGGTTAGTCTGTTTTTCAAAGTTTGAAAAAATGTCGGCCAATATTGTTCGCCTACGGCCTCAAACATTTCAATCGATGCGATACGGTCAAATTGTCCCGTAACATCGCGGTAATCCTGCATCCGAATTTCAACTTGTGATGATAATCCCGCGCGTTTAATGCGATCAACCGCATAATCATATTGCGCTTGTGAAATGGTGA
>JAUHXB010000012.1 GCA_030427215.1 Alphaproteobacteria bacterium
ATTGAACAATCCGTTCAAAATCAATCGGCGTTAATGATTGAAGATAAAATGAAAGAAAAGCTAAAATCCATGCGGACCGCTGATGGTCAAACAGGGCGCACCAATTACGGTGTTCATCGCACCGATCTGTGTGTGACTTATCCTGATAAGAATGCAAATGCATCGCAATGTTCAACCGGAGAGCAAAAAGCGTTATTAACAGGAGTTATCCTGTCCCACGCCATGATGGTTGAGGCACGATACGCCAAGGCTCCGCTTCTGCTATTTGATGAAATGGCGGCGCATTTTGATGCAAAAAGGCGTGATGCGTTATTGAATATATTACAGAATTTAAATACGCAGGTTTGGCTAAGTGGTCAGGAAACGAGACAATTTCTTGAAATAGAAAGCCAAGCAAAGTTTTTATCCATTGATCAGAATAAAATCGATCACCAATAAAAAACTTGCAATTTATTCTCATATAACTATTATGTAATAAAAATATTGGAGAGCAATAATGAATACAGATTGGTTACACGAAGGATATAGCAAGCATTTAATTGAACGCTTGGCAAGAATTCCAGAAGACGCTTGGGTTCATTTTGAGATTGCTGCTGAAAGCGAAAATAACAACGGAAAATTATCTGCTGGCTGCGCTGTGAAAATGGCAACTTATCTTGATGCAGATACAATTAGAGATTTTATAGAGTTTTGTGATGATAGCTCTACTCCATCATTATATGACTTATATAATGTTTCAAAAATGATCCGCGATGCTTTGTTTGAACCATCACCAACGCAATCACCTGATCCTGTCAATGCTTTTAAAAGAAAAACCCCCGCACCAACGCAGCACTAAAATTCATGAAAATTAAAGAAACACTACAAATTATTGGTCCTCTTGTCGTGTGCTGGTCAGGTTTATCAGCTGTATTTAACAGCTACCATGGTAATCAAAATGATTTGTGTGAAATTCTTCAGACAGATATTTCATTTCGCTCTGCGCCTTTGGAAATGATACTTTATCCCGATGTTTCCTATGTCCTATCTAAAGATGGATGTCCCTTGGGTTATCGCCTTAAATAATACTTGCAATCATAGGTGAAACTCTTATATTCCGTTGTGTTGTAATGCAAATATTATTTTTAAGGAGCGTAAATTATGAGTAAAGAAAAATTTGAGCGGAATAAGCCCCACGTGAATGTTGGAACTATTGGTCACGTTGACCATGGTAAGACGACATTGACGGCGGCGATCACGAAATATTTTGGTGATTTTAAAGGGTACGATGAAATTGATGGCGCACCAGAAGAGCGTGAACGCGGAATTACAATTTCAACGGCTCACGTTGAATATGAAACGGATAACCGTCACTATGCGCACGTTGACTGTCCTGGTCACGCTGACTATGTTAAAAACATGATTACAGGTGCTGCGCAAATGGATGGCGGTATCTTGGTTGTGAACGCGGCTGATGGCCCGATGCCACAAACACGTGAACACATCCTTTTGGCTCGCCAAGTTGGTGTTCCTGCACTTGTGGTTTTCATGAACAAGGTTGACCAAGTTGATGACCCTGAATTGTTGGAATTGGTTGAAATGGAAATCCGTGAGTTACTATCTTCATACGAATTCCCTGGTGATGATATTCCAATTATTGCTGGGTCTGCTTTGGCAGCATTGGAAGGCCGTGACCCAGAAATCGGAGAGAACAAAATCCGTGAATTGATGGCGGCGGTTGATGAATTCATCCCTGAACCTGCTCGTCCAATTGACAAGCCATTTTTGATGCCTATCGAAGATGTGTTTTCAATTTCTGGTCGTGGAACGGTTTGTACAGGTCGTATCGAACAAGGTGTTGTGAATGTTGGTGACGAAATTGAGATCGTTGGAATTAAAGACACACAAAAAACAACAATCACAGGTGTTGAGATGTTCCGCAAATTGCTGGATTCAGGTCAAGCTGGTGACAATGTTGGTGCTCTACTTCGTGGTACAAAACGTGAAGATGTTGAACGTGGTCAGGTTCTATGTAAGCCTGGTTCAATCACACCACACACGAAATTCACTGGTGAAGCGTATATATTGTCTAAAGATGAAGGTGGACGCCACACACCATTTTTTGCGAATTACCGCCCACAATTTTACTTCCGTACAACGGATGTGACGGGTGTTGTGACGCTTCCTGCGGGCACTGAAATGGTGATGCCTGGCGATAACGTCAATATTGATGTTGAGTTGATCGCACCAATCGCGATGAATGAAGGCCTTCGCTTTGCGATCCGTGAAGGCGGACGTACAGTTGGTGCCGGTGTTGTATCAAAAATCACTGAGTAATAAAGAAATAAGGTTAGAGGAATAAAGACATGCAAACACAGGATATACGCATTAGATTACAAGCGTTTGACCACCGTATCTTGGATACATCAAGTGCTGAGATCGTCAATACGGCGAAACGGACAGGCGCATCCGTGCGTGGTCCTGTGCCTCTACCGACGAAAAAGGAACGCTTTACGGTTATTCAATCACCGCACGTGTATAAATCATCTCAGGAACATTTTGAAATGAGAACACACAAGCGTTTGATTGATATCGTTGACCCAACACCACAAACGGTTGATGCGCTGATGAAATTAGACTTGGCCGCGGGTGTGGATGTTGAAATTAAATTAAAGGATGCTGCGTAATAACGGTGTCGACTTAACCGACGCTTTTGATGATTTCGAAAGTGGCGATAGTAAGGAAAAGTGAGAAGAAAATGAGAACTGGATTAATTGCAAAAAAGGAAGGTATGACACGTATTTATGATGCGGATGGTCGTACAGTTCCTGTGACAGTTTTGAGTGTTGATGGTTGCCAAGTTGTGGCTCAACGCACAGACGATAAAGATGGTTACGTTGCCCTTCAATTGGGTGCGGGTGCTCGTAAGATGAAACGCACAACAAAGGCGATGCGCGGTCATTTTGCGAAATCAAAGGTTGAGCCAAAACAGAAAATGGCTGAATTTCGTGTGGCCCCTGAAAACATGGTTGAGGTTGGATCCGAATTGGGTGCAAATCATTTTGTTGAAGGTCAATTTGTTGATGTTGTTGGAACGTCAATTGGTAAAGGTTTTGCCGGTGCCATGAAACGTCACAATTTTGGTGGTATGCGTGCATCACACGGTGTATCTGTTTCTCACCGTGCACATGGATCGACTGGTCAATGTCAAGACCCTGGTAAAGTTTTCAAGGGCAAGAAAATGGCTGGTCACATGGGTAACGAGCGCGTGACAACACAAAATCTTAAGGTTGTGGCAATCGATGAGGAAATGGGTTTGATCCTTGTAAAAGGGGCTGTACCTGGTTCTAAAAACGGTTGGGTATATGTGTCTGACGCGGTTAAAAAACAAGCTAAGGATATTGAATTGCCAATGCCTGCGGGATTGAAAAAGTCACCTGCGACAGAGCAAGAAAATAAAGAAACACCTGCAGATGCGCCCGCTGATGAAACAACAGCAGAAGTGGCGGAAGCTCCTGCAACAGAAGAAAGCAAGGGAGAATAAGACATGAAACTTGCAATGAAAACATGGGATGGAAAAGAGAGTGGTGAAATCACTCTTGAGAAGTCAATATTTGGACTTCCTATCCGCGAAGATATTTTGAACGGGTATGTGAAATACCAACGTGCAAATGCACAGGCTGGAACGCATAAAACGAAGACTAGGTCTGAGGTTTCTGCGACTGGTAAAAAGGCATTCGCACAAAAAGGAACAGGTCGCGCGCGTGCGTCAACATTGGATACGCCTCGTCACCGCGGTGGTGGTACGGCACATGGTCCACAGGTACGTTCACATGCGATCAAGATGAATAAAAAAGTTCGTGCGCTTGCGTTTAAGACAGCTTTGTCAGCCAAGGCCGCGGATAAGACATTGATCGTCGTAAAGGATGCAACTGCAAAAACACATAAAACAAAGCCAATGGTTGATGCCTTGGCAAAAATGGATGTGAGTAATGCAGTGATTGTAACGGGTAAAGAAATCGAAGCGAATTTTGACCGTGCCACAAACAACATCCCTTGCATTGATGTGTTTAATGTTGACGGTGCGAATGTTTATGACATTCTTCGCCGTAAAAATTTGATTTTGACAGAAGAAGCTGTTAAAGAACTGACCGAAAGATTGAAGGGTTAAGACAATGGCTGCAAAGAAAAAAGAAAAAATGGCTCCTGCCGCTTGGATGTATGATGTGGTTCGTAAACCTATCGTGACGGAAAAATCGGCTCGTGGTTCTGAAAGTGGTCAAATGACTTTTGAAGTTGCAATCGATGCAACGAAACCAAAAATCAAAACGGCCGTTGAAACATTGTTTGAAGTTGAAGTGAAGGCTGTAAACACGTTGATTCAAAAGGGTAAAACAAAACGCTTTAAAGGCATCATGGGTCAACGCAAAGATACTAAAAAAGCAATCGTGACATTAAAAGAAGGTCAAACGATTGAGACAGGATCAGGGGTTTAATGTTAAGCGTTCCTAAATCAGTTAAACCATATTTTGAGGAAACAGTTAGTGCTCTGGTTGCAGCTGGTATTCAAAAGGCTGATGCTGAAAAGGAATTAAAAACAAAGGCAACAGCAATACAAAATGGGGAAAAAGCGACTGCTTGGCATACTGCTTGGACACCAATAAGAAAAGCGAAAAATTCTGTCGTTTGGGCATGTAATGAAAAAAGAGAGCAATTGGGGCTTGAAAGAAAATCACCAAGAATGGTGCAAGGATTAAAACACTAAGGTACTCCACCGATAGCGGAGAAAGGAAAGAAAAATGGCACTAAAACAACATAAACCAAATACACCAGGGACAAGACAACTTGTCACCGTGGACCGTTCCGAATTATGGAAGGGTAAGCCTGAAAAATCTTTGACCGAGGGGAAAAAGAAAACAGGTGGTCGTAACAATAAAGGGCGTATTACAACACGCCACATCGGTGGTGGACATAAACAACGTTACCGTTTGGTTGATTTCAAACGTTGTAAATTTGATATGGAAGCAACAGTGTTGCGTTTGGAATATGACCCGAACCGCACGGCGTTTATTGCGTTGATTGAATATACAGATGGTGAGAAGGCTTATATTTTGGCGCCTCAACGTTTGAAGGCTGGTGATAAAGTTATTGCAGGTGAAAAACAAGATGTTAAACCTGGTAATGCTATGCCTTTGAAAAATATGCCCGTTGGAACAATCATCCATAATGTTGAAATGAAACCTGGTAAGGGTGGTCAAATGTGTCGTTCCGCAGGAACATACGCACAATTGGTTGGTCGTGATCAAGGTTATGCTCAGGTTAAGCTTGCATCAGGTGAGTTGAGATTGATCCTTGGGAATTGCATGGCATCTGTTGGCGCGGTATCAAACTCTGATCACTCAAACACAAATGATGGTAAAGCTGGTCGTACACGTTGGAAGGGTAAACGCCCAACCGTTCGTGGTGTTGTGATGAACCCGATCGATCACCCACATGGTGGTGGTGAGGGTCGTACATCCGGTGGTCGTCATCCTGTGACACCATGGGGTAAGCCAACAAAAGGTGCGAAGACACGCAATAAGAATAAAGCATCAAGCAAATTGATTATTAGAAGAAGGAAGAAATAACCATGGCACGTAGTATTTGGAAAGGTCCATTTGTACACCCAAGCTTGCTTAAAAAAGCTGAGACAGCAAAAAATGCAGGTAAGAATACCGTGATCCAAACATGGTCACGATCATCAACAATCCTACCACATTTCGTTGGTTTGACATTTGGTGTTCACAATGGGAAAAAATTTGTTCCTGTATTGGTAACGGACCGCATGATTGGGCACAAACTTGGTGAATTTGCACCAACACGCACATATTATGGGCACGGTGCCGATAAAAAAGGTAAGAAATAGAAATATCTAGAGTAAGAGAGTAAGTAAGATGTCAAAAACACAAAATGCATCAAGAACGGCCGATAATGAAGCCCGCGCATTCGTAAAATATGTGCGCACCAGCCCACAAAAATTAAATTTGGTGGCTCAAATGATCCGTGGAAAACGCGCTGAACAGGCCGTGACGGATTTGGAATTTTCATCTCGCCGTGTATCACAAGACGTTAAAAAATGTCTTGAAAGCGCCATTGCGAATGCAGAAAACAACCATAATCTTGATATTGATAAATTGGTTGTGAGTGAGGCATATGTTGGGAAATCAATTGTAATGAAACGGTTCCGTGCCCGTGCAAAGGGTCGTGGTGCAAGAATTTTAAAACCATTCTCAAACCTTACAATCGTTGTAAAAGAACAAGAGGAAGTATAAATAATATGGGTCAGAAAATTAATCCAATCGGGCTTCGCCTTCAGGTTAACAGAACATGGGATTCCCGTTGGTTCGCGGATCGTAATTATGCCGATCTTTTGATCAAGGATCTTGAGGCGAAAAAATATATTCATACAACGATGAAGCCTGCGGGAATTTCTCAGGTTAAAATTGAACGCGCTGCGAAAAATGTGACCGTTACAATCTATGCGGGTCGTCCAGGAATGATTATCGGTAAAAAAGGTGCGGATATTGAAAAATTACGCAACAAATTATCCGAAAAAATGGGCTCAGCCGTATCATTGAATATCGTTGAGGTTCGTAAACCCGAAGTTGACGCGCAATTGGTTGCCGAAGGTGTTTGTCAACAATTGGAACGTCGTATTTCTTTCCGTCGTGCGATGAAACGTGCGGTTCAAAATACATTGCGTATGGGTGCACTTGGTATTCGTATTAACGTGTCAGGCCGTTTAGGCGGGGCAGACATCGCGCGTACGGAATGGTACCGTGAAGGTCGCGTGCCTTTGCACACGCTTCGTGCCGATATTGATTACGGTTTCGCAGAGGCCTTAACAACATACGGTATCATTGGTGTTAAGGTATGGTTGTATAAAGGCGACATCATGGCGCATGACCCAATGGGACATGACAAAAACATCGAAGCGTCCAACCAAGGACCATCATCAAATCAAGGTTATAACAACCGCCGATAATTTGTGATGACGAGCATTTAAGAATTTTGAAAGAGAGCCGTAAGGCTCTTTTTTTATTTGAACCAATTCGTGTTTTGGGCAGTTTGTACGTCATGGAAAATAAACAATCAGTCGATGTGACATCTGGCTTTGATCTTGCCTGGCAAAGAATTGAAAATTGGGGAACAGATTTTTATAGTCTTCTCCCCAATATACTGGCCGGCTTTTTAATTCTTATTTTTATTGGGCTTATCGCCTATGCGGTCAAACGAGGATTGGAAAGCTATTTTAAAAGACGGAAGCGTATCGATCTTGGGAATTTATTATCCGATCTTGTGTTTTGGGGGCTGACCATATTTGGTGTATTGGTGGCTTTAACGGTGATTATGCCCTCGCTTCAACCCGTGGATTTAATATCGGGGCTGGGGCTTGGCTCGTTGGCGGTCGGGTTTGCATTTAAAGATATTTTGCAAAATTGGTTAGCAGGTTTGCTCATCCTTCTACGTTTGCCTTTTCGTCGCGGAGATCAAATTCGTATCGATGATTCAGAAGGAACAGTGGTTAGTATCGAGCCTCGCGCCACCGTTATAAAAACCTATGATGGAAAGGTGATAGTTGTTCCCAATACAAAAGTTTATACCAGCCACGTTATTGTTGGTACGGCCTATGATGTACGGCGTGTTGAACTGGATATTACTGTTGGGTATGATTATAACACCAATGATATTATCAAAATCATATTGGATGCCATCACGCCATTGGATGAGGTGTTGAAGGAACCTACACCACAAGTGTTATGTTGGTCATTGGGATCGACATCAATGGAAATGAAGGTCCGGTGGTGGGTTGATTCATCGAGGTCACAAGAGGTTGTATCGCGTGCGCGCATTGTTCAGGCAATCAAAGAAACGTTTGAATTAAATGACATTGATCCGACAGATCCGCAATTGATATTTTATCAGGAGCATAAAGCCAAATCAAAAAAGCATTCACCAGTTAAAGGTAAGAAAACTACGCCACCACAAAAAATAAAAACGAGCACTCATGACCCCGAGGTTGAGAAAATAAAGCTTGATGATAAAAGCCAGACAATCCTTCCCAAAGAATAAATATTAAAAAAACCTTAAATAGGGCTTGCAATGTATGTCTTTATCGCGTTATAGTGCGCCAGAATTTAGCAATAAGTATCAATAGGTGCTTGGCAAACATACGGAAACTCTGGGTTTTAAGAAATTCAAAAGTCTGTGTGATTAGCAATTTTTTATGTGGAGAGCGTTAATTATGCTACAACCAAAAAAGACAAAATATAGAAAAGCCCATAAGGGTCGTATCCATGGTAACGCCAAGGGTGGAACAGATTTAAACTTTGGGTCTATCGGCCTTAAGGCTTTGTCGCCTGATCGTGTGACGGCTCGTCAGATTGAGGCGGCACGTCGTGCAATTACGCGTCATATCCGTCGTCAGGGTAAATTATGGATCCGCATCTTCCCCGATGTGCCTGTGACAAAGAAACCTCTTGAGGTTCGTCAAGGTAAAGGGAAAGGGTCTGTGGAATTTTGGGCTGCACGTGTTAAGCCTGGTCGTATTATGTTTGAAATGGACGGTGTTCCGCATGATTTGGCGGTTGGTGCATTAGAGCGCGCGCAAATGAAATTGCCTTTGAAATCAAAAATTGTGACACGGATTGGTGAATAAGATGAATTACGAAGATATCGCAAACAAAACACCTGATGAGTTGGCTAAGACTTTGATGGATTTGAAAAAACAACAAATGGAGCTTCGTTTTAAGGCTTCTGGTGGTCAGATTGACAAGACACATGAGATTCGTGTGATGCGTCGTGATATTGCCCGTGTGTTAACGGCAATGAATGCGCCTGCGCAGGAAGCCAAGGCAGTGAAGAAAGCTCCTGCGAAAAAGAAAACAACGACTAAAAAGTCTGAAGAAAAAGCAGCATAAGGATAGATAGATATGCCACGTCGTATATTAGAAGGAAGAGTATTAAGTGATAAACAAGACAAGACAGTCACTGTCTTGGTTGAGCGTCGCATGATGCACCCAATTTATAAGAAATATTTGAAAAAATCTTCAAAGTTCGCGGCTCATGATGAGACGAACAGTGCGAAGGAAGGTGATGTTATTCGTATTATCGAATGTGCGCCAATTTCAAAGAACAAAAGATTTACTGTTTACACTGGCGCGGAAGCAACTGCGCCTGCGAAAACAGAGGATAAAAAGCCGGCGGCTAAAAAGGCTCCTGCGAAAAAGACGGCTCCTAAAAAGGCCGCTGCTAAAAAAGACGATAAGTAGAGAATTAAGGTAAAGGGCAAAAGCCATGATACAAATGCAAAGCGTATGTGAAGTTGCTGATAACTCTGGTGCAAAAAAGGTAATGTGCATCAAGGTACCAGGCGGCTCAGGAAAAAATGACGCCAATATTGGTGAACAAATTGTTGTGTCCGTTCGTGAAGCTTTGCCTCGCGGTCGTGTCAAAAAAGGTCAGGTGATGAAGGCCGTGATTGTTCGCACGAAAAAAGGTATTCAACGTAAGGATGGATCTGTGATCCGTTTCGATACAAACAGTGTTGTTTTGGTTAATCCAAATAAAGAGCCGGTTGGAACACGTATTTTTGGCCCAGTGACACGTGAATTGCGTGCGGATGGATACATGAAAATTATTTCATTGGCGGAAGAGGTTTTATAATCATGTCAAATGTAAAAATGAAAATTAAAAAAGGTGACACGGTTGTTGTGACAACTGGTGCATCAAAGGGTGTTCAGGGCGAAGTCTTGAATGTTAATCGTGACACAATGCGTGTGACGGTTCAGGGCGCAAATTTGCGCACAAAACATCGCAAGCCAACACAGCAAGCCGCGGGTGGAATTGATAAAATTGAGGCACCGATTCATGTGTCTAACGTGTCTGTTGTTGACCCGAAAGATGGTGTTGCAACACGCGTTGGATATAAGACATTGAAAGATGGTAAAAAAGTTCGCTTTGCCAAAAAATCTGGCGAAACGATTGGATAGTAGGATATAAAGTTATGAGTGCAGCAGAAAATTACACACCACGTTTGCAGACTGAATATCAATCACGCATCAGAAAAGAGATGCAAGATGAATTCGGTTATAAAAATGTCATGCAAATCCCTGGTTTGAAAAAAATTGTTTTAAATGTTGGGGCTGGTGAATCAACGACGGATTCACGCAAGGCCCAAAACGCCGCGGATGATTTGACATTAATCGCAGGTCAAAAAGCGGTTGTGACACGCGCGAAAAAATCAATTGCGACTTATAAGGTTCGTGAAGATATGCCTTTAGGTGCGAAGGTGACATTACGCGGTAAGCAAATGTATGATTTTATGGATCGTTTGGTTAATATTGCTTTGCCGCGTGTTCGTGATTTTCGTGGATTGAAGAAAAATTCATGTGATGGACGTGGTAATTACGCAATGGGTATTAAGGAACATATTGTTTTCCCAGAAATCAATTACGATAAAGTCGATGCAATCCGTGGAATGGATATTGTAATTTGTACGTCGGCTCAGACTGACGACGAAGCAAGAGCATTGTTGAAGAAATTTAAACTACCGATTAAGGACTAAGGATTAAAAATGGCAAAAGTATCAATGATACAGCGTGATGTAAAACGCGCAAAAATGGTTGAGAGTAAGAAGGACAAGTGGGCAAAGTTGCGTGCAGTCGCTCGCGATCGTAGTGCGGACCCTGCGGATCGTTTTCAGGCTTCTCAACAAATGGAAAAGTTGCCAAAAAATTCAAATCCTACTCGGAAAAAGAATAGATGTAAATTAACTGGGCGTCCTCGTGGGTATCACAGGAAGTTTGGTCTTTGCCGTATACAGTTGCGTGATTTGGCCCATACAGGTCAATTGCCGGGTGTAACAAAGGCAAGTTGGTAAAAGGTTTTTAGGAGAAAGAAAAGTCATGGCACAAAGTCATCCTTTAAGTGATATGTTGACACGCATTCGTAACGGTTTAGCCCGTCAAAAGGCTTCGGTTTACACTGGTGCGTCAAAACAGAATAAATTTGTTCTCGATGTTATGGCGGGTGAAGGATATATCCGCGGTTATGTTGAGGAAAAAGATGAACGTAACCACCCGGTTTTGCGTGTTGATTTGAAATATACGGAAGGCCAGCCAGCCATTCGTGAATTGAAAACAATTTCGAAACCTGGGCGTCGTGTGTATTCATCATCAAAAACAATGCCGCGTGTTCACAACGGACTTGGGACATCAATCGTTACAACACCAAAAGGTGTAATGACGGATTCAAAGGCTCGTTCTGAAAATGTTGGCGGCGAAGTGCTGTGTCAGCTCTTCTAAGGTAAAGGTAATAATAAAATGTCACGAATTGCAAAAAATGAATTGGCTATCCCAGAAGGTGTTGAACTCAACATTAATGGGCAGGAAGTGAAAGCCAAAGGAAAATTAGGTGAATTGACTTTGACGATGGTCAATGAGGTTAAGGCGTCGGTAAACGATAATGGTGTTTTAGTTGAAAAGGCGGCAAATTCAAAATTCGCAAATGCGATGTGGGCCACAACTTGGAGATTGATCAATAATCTTTGTATTGGTGTGTCAAAAGGGTTTGAGAAAAAGCTTGAAATTAATGGTGTTGGTTTGAGAGCTCAGGCTCAGGGCCAGAAATTAACAATGCAATTGGGATATTCTCATGAAGTGATTTATGACGTTCCTGCGGATATTAAGGTCGAAGTTGAAAAAAACACTCAAATTACTGTATCAGGTATCGATAAACAACGCGTTGGCCAAGTCGCCGCAGAAATTCGTGAGTTCAAAAAACCGGAACCATATAAAGGTAAAGGTATTAAATATGCTGATGAGCGTATCATCCGTAAAGAGGGTAAGAAGAAATAATGGCACAGGTTAAATTAACAACTGCACAGCGTCGTAAATATCGTGTTCGTAATCGTATTCGCGCAACGGCTTTGAAACAAGGGAAACCTCGTTTATCGATTCACCGTACGTCATTGCATATGCATGCTCAAATTATTGATGATGCATCTGGTAAAACACTTGCGGCGGCATCAACAACACAGGATGCTGTCAAAAAAGGGTTGAAATCAACGTCTAATATTGAGGCGGCTACGGCCGTTGGTAAGGCGGTTGCTGAGGCTGCGAAAAAAGCAAAGGTTAAAACAGTGATTTTTGACCGTGGACAATTTTTATATCATGGTCGTGTGAAGGCCGTGGCTGAGGCCGCTCGTGAAGGTGGATTGGAATTTTAAAGGATAAAACAATGGCTAGAGATAACACACAAAGAAAAGATCGCGATCAAGCTCAAGAAGGCCCTGAATTACAGGAACGCCTTGTTGCCGTGAACCGCGTTGCCAAGGTTGTTAAGGGTGGACGTCGATTTGGTTTCGCCGCATTAATGGTTGTTGGTGATGAAAAGGGGCAGGTTGGCTTTGGAACTGGGAAAGCAAAAGAAGTTCCCGACGCTATTCAAAAAGCGACAGAAGACGCAAAACGCAACATGATGCGTGTGCCATTACGCGAAGGACGCACAATTCACCACGATATTACTGGTCGTTATGGTGCAGGTCGCGTGACATTACGCTCAGCGCCTCCAGGAACAGGTATTATTGGTGGTGGACCGATGCGTGCGGTTTTCGAAGCGCTTGGTATCCAAGATATCGTTTCAAAATCAAATGGAACGGCAAACCCACATAACATGGTTCGCGCAACATTAGAGGCATTGAAAAATATTCAATCGCCAAAACAAATTGCGGCACGTCGTGGTAAAAAAGTTGGTGATGTTATTGCCAATCGCGAAGTTATGCCTGGTTCAACGGACGTAGAAGGGTAAGAGACATGGCCGAAGAAACAAAAAAAACAACTGCGAAAAAAGCGCCAGCTAAAAAGGCTCCGGCTAAAAAAGCAGCACCAAAGGCAAAAAAGCCAGCAGGTAAAACAGTAACTGTTCGTCAAATTGGATCACCTATTGGTCGCCCAGTTGAACAGCGTGGTACATTAATTGGTTTGGGATTAAATAAAATGAATAAGGTCAACACGTTGGAAGATACAGCTTCCGTTCGTGGTATGATCCGCAAAATCCCACACCTTGTTGAGATTGTAGAAGAGGCAGCGTAATCATGAAACTAAATGAATTAGCACCAAAAGAAGGATCTATCAAA